>NZ_KV823985.1:0-2671 GCF_001815995.1 Dietzia sp. HMSC21D01
GGCCCCTCACCCCGAACCCGAAAGGAGCGACCATGACCACGTCGCCCGCCTACGTCATCCCCGGCGCCGAGGGGATCGCCGCCGCCTACGCCGATATGCGCCGCTACAACGTGGCCCCGCTCGCGGCGAGCGACTGGCTCATCGAGCAGGTGAAGGACGCCGCCCGCGACGACATCGCCCAGCAGCTCGAGCGCAACCACGGCGCACCCGCCGAGGAATCACCCAACGTCGCCGATCTGGTCCTACGCCAGATCTACCGCGCCATTGGCGTCGCCCTGGCCGTCTACAACAACCAGCGCAGCCGCGTCACCGACATGGACCACATCGCCACCCCCCAGGGAGCCGCTGCGATTAACCGCGCCGCCGTCGCCCGCAAGGTCCGCACCAACGACACCCACCGCGCCATCTTCGAGTACACCCCCGACATCGACACCGTCGAAAACGGCAAAGAGACCATCTACTACGTCTCCGGAGTCATCTACGTCGGCCCCCGCGTCCGAGCCCTCACCGCACGCTTCACCAGCACCACCAACGCCCCCACGGCCCACAGCGTCACCCTCACCCACTTCGACGTGCTGCTGCCCTAGCCCACAGCCCCGGAGGGGACGCCCGGGGGCGTCCCCTCCGGGCATTTCACAACCCGCCCCCGCCTCCACAGACCACAACAGGACAGCCCCGCGTCACGGAGAAAGCGCCCCGAGCCGTGCCAGGCTGGCCCGCATGGACACAGCCGAACCCCTGCACTCGACCAGCCTGCGCGACCTCCTGCGCCAAACCGTCAACCTCGCCCGCGCGGGCGACCACCGCGCCCGCCGCATCACCATCGGCCCCCGCAGCGGCATCGTCACCCCCCACACCAAGCCCGACGGCACACTCGACGCAGACGACCTCGCAGCCCAAGTCTGGTCACTCGGCCACGACGAGCCATCCGACACCGGAACCTTCACCGGCGGCTTCTACACCAGCCGCGGAGTCAGCCGCCTCGTATACGCGCCCGAGCCCTAAAGCCGCGGTTAAACACACATTAACGCATCATGCACGCCCAATGCGTGCATGATGCGTGTAGGCTTAAAGCAGAGCGGGCCATAAGGCCCCTCACCCCGAACGAGAAAGGACCACCGTGGACACCACGATGAACCTCATCCACGTCAGCCCCTCGGAGCTGACCATCCTGTCGAACATCCGCGACGCCCAGGTCTCCCCCGACCTGGTCGCCAGCATTCGCGATCACGGCCTGCTCGAACCGATCAACGCCTACCGCGCCGACAGCGGCGCGCTCGTCGTCAAACACGGACACCGCCGCACCCTCGCCGCCTGCGAGGCCGGCCTCGAATCGGTGCCCGTCGTCGTCACCGCCGCCCCGGCGGACGACCTCGACGGCAAGGCCGACCTGATCGCGGCCCAATGGGACGAGAACCAGCAGCGCCAGAACCTCACCGCCCGCGAGCAGGCCGACACCATCGCCCAGCTCGCCGCCTTCGGCGTCTCCCCCGCCCAGATCAGCAAGCGCCTCCGGGTCGACCGCTCCACCGTCGACGCCGCCACCACCATGACCAACACCGCGGTGCTCGATGAATACGACCTGACTATCACCCAGGCCGCGATCGTGGCCGAGTTCAGCGACGACCCCCGCGCCGTCGAACGCCTCATCCGAGCCGCACGGCACGGACAGTTCGACCACCAGGCCGCACGGCTGCGCCAGGACCGCGAAATCGACGCCGCCGTCGCCCAGGCCCGCCCAGAGTGGGAGGCCAAGGGGGTCCGCATCATGGAGGGCTGGCCCGACTACAACGCCCCCGGCGAATGGGTGTCCAGCCTCGTCGACATCGACACCGGCGAGCACGCCGAGGTCGACCACAACGCCCCCGGCGACCACATCGCCGTCCAGCTGCGCGCCGACTACACGACCGTCCTCACAGCCACCGGCGAGCCCGTCGACCCCTACGAGCTCTACGAGGACGACGACCAGGACATACCCGAAGGCGGCATCACCCACAGCCAGGTACACGAAGAACTCGTCGTCACGCACCGCCTGTACTGCGACAACCCGGCGGCACGCGGCTGGAAGCGCCTCGGCGCAACCGCACCAGCACCCGCGGCGACCGAGCAGGACAAAGAGGCCGCCCGCGCCGAACGCCGCGACGTCATCGCCGCGAACAAGGCGTGGCTCGCCGCCGAGCAGGTTCGCCGCGACTGGCTCAAGACCTTCTGCGCCCGCAAGACCGCGCCCAAGAACAGCGCCCCCTTCATCGCGGCAACCATCGCCAACAGCCCACACCTGCTCGCGTCTGAGCGCCTGCGCTCCGAGCGCGAGCACTACCTCACGGTCAAAGACGCCGCCGAAATGAGCACAGCAAAGGCCACGATGACGAGCCTGGCCCTGTGCCTGATCGCCCACGAGGCCAACACGCACAAGGGATCGTGGCGACACATCGACCCCCGCACCACCGCGTACCTGCGCTTCATCGAGGCCCAGGGCTACGCCCTCTCCCCCGTCGAACGCCGCGCCTGCGGCGAGACCGTGCCCACCGACGAGCTCTAACCCCAAGGCCCGCGGTGGTCGGACCGAAAGACCGGTACGGCCACCGCGAGGCCGCCCGCAGGGCGTGAACGAAAACCCAGAAAGACCATGTGCCCGACCGGTGCGGGTGTTCTGGGGCCAGCTCCCGCG
>NZ_KV823986.1:0-4464 GCF_001815995.1 Dietzia sp. HMSC21D01
CGAGCTCGAGCGGGCGCGCAAGCGCGAGTCGAAGCTTGTGGCGGTGTTCTCCGCGATCGACGCCCGCGCCGACGCCGAGGCCGCCCTGGGGGAGGCACTGATCGAGCTGAAGGACCTCGGCGTCGCCCAGGCGGATCTGGCCGAGATGACTGGACTGTCGGCCCGTGAGGTCGGCGCGGCGATCCGTGCCGCGAAGGACCGCGCCGCCACCGGGGACCAGGCGCCGGAGACCACTGACGAGCAGCCGTCGGACATGGCCTCGGACCACAACGGTGCCGAGTCACACTGACCCACGCACCAGTCCCGCAGACGTGGACATTCCCCTGCCGGGCCTGGACCTGAGTGCGCCATCGCCCGTCCCGTCTGGTGCGGTGCGGCGGTCACGCCCCTACAGTGCGACCCTGCCGCCCACTCAGGCAGCCATTGACGCGTTCTGGTCCCGCGTGGTCAAAGCACCCGGCGATGGCTGCTGGTTCCTGATCTCAGCAATCAGCGGCGTCGACGGCTACACGCGAATCTCGTGGCGGTCGGGCGGTGTCAGCCGCACCGAATCCGGTCACCGTTTCGCTCTGCTGTTGGCCGGTCAGCTCGACAACGGTGTCGTGGCCGAGCACCGATGCAACGAACCCCTGTGCGTACGCGTCCACCCTGCGCATGTGATTGCCTCCACCCAGACCGCGAATCTGCGTTACGCAGTGGCGTGCGGGCGCGCCGGCGACAACCGACGACCCGCCACCTCCTACGACCGCAGGTCGCGCTCTGTGGCGGTGCGCGAGGCCCTCCGGCACGGCTGGGACCCGGTCGCCTACGCCGCAGCCTCGGGCATCACCCCACCACCTGAGCACCCCACTCTCTTTTAGGCACCGTTAGGCTTAAAGAGCGACACACGGGCCCCGCCATTGGCGGGGCCCGTGTCCTCTTTTAGCGGGTCAGGTTGTGTCAGCGGCCCGGTTCCACCGGGCCGCTGCGTGGTCAGGAGAGGAAGGTTCCGTGGCGTCCCGCACCGCCGGCGAACCGAGCGGCACCGCCCGTGCCGTCGACGGCCAATGACTCCATCCCGACACCGATCTCGTATCCCATGGCGGCGGTCTCTGTCTGACCGAACTGCTGGGTGACCGATAGTCGGTCATTGCGCATGCACGTCTGAGGGAACCCCACCAGATCCCGTGCGAGCTGTTTCGCTGCCTGGAGCGTGGTGCCGGCCTCGACGACCCGGTTGGCCAGACCGAAGTCGAGGGCCTCTGCCGCGTCGACGGCGCGGCCGGTCAGGATCATGTCCATGGCTCGGCTCTCGCCGATCAGCCGGGGCAGCCTGACCGTGCCCCCGTCGATGAGGGGAACTCCCCACCGGCGGCAGAACACCCCGAGCGTGACGTCGGCGGCCACCACGCGCAGGTCGCACCAGATCGCCAGTTCGAGCCCGCCGGCCACCGCGTAGCCCTCGATGGCGGCGATCACCGGTTTGGACAACCGCATGCGGGTGGGGCCCATCGGGCCATCCCCGTCGACGGCCACGGTGTTCTGGGAAGCGGTGCCGATCGATTTGAGGTCGGCGCCGGCGCAGAAGTTGCCGCCCTCGCCGTAGAGGATCGCCACGTCTGCGTGGTCGTCGCCGTCGAAATCTCGGAACGCGCGGGCGAGCTCGGTGGCCATCGGCCCGTCGACGGCGTTGCGCCGCTCCGGGCGGGCCAGAGTCACCGTGGTGATGCGGTCGCGGGTGTCGACCCTGATCGATTCGTAGGCAGCGCTCATGACTGGCTGTCCTCCCAGAGGGGATCGCGCAGCGCGCGGCGCAGGATCTTGCCCACCGCCGACTTCGGGATGGCGTCGGTGAACACGATCTCCTTGGGCACCTTGTATCCGGCGAGGGTGTCGCGCACGGTCTGCTGCAGCTCGGCCTCGGTGACCTCGGCGCCGGGGACCAGTGAGACGAACGCGGTGACCGCCTCCACCCACACCGGATCGGGCGCGCCGACGACGGCGCACTCGGCCACTGCCGGGTGCGCGGCCAGGGCGTCCTCGACCTCGCGGGGATAGACGTTGTAGCCGCCGGAGATGATCATGTCGCTACGACGATCAACCAGGAAGTAGTAACCGCGCTCGTCGACGTAGGCCATGTCCCGGGTCCGGATCCAACCATCAGGGGTGAGCATCTCAGCGTTGAGCTCATCGGCGTCGTAGTAGCCGACCATCTGCGACGGAGTGCGGACCACCATCTCGCCGATCTCGCCCACGCCGACCTCGTTGCCATCCTCGCCAACAAGACGGATCTCGACGCCCTTGGCGGCGCGACCACACGAACCCAGCAGGGACGGATCCCGGTGATCCTCCTTCGACAGAACAGTGATGACCAACGGCGCCTCGGTCTGTCCGTAGTACTGCATGAAGATCGGACCCATCTCGTCCATCGCGCGCCCGATCAGCGGGCGCGGCATAGGACTGGCCCCGTACAGAATCGTCTTCAGCGACGACAGATCCGCCTTGTCCACCTTCCCGCTGGCCAGCAGCATCCCGAGCATGGTGGGGACCATGTTCACCTCGGTGGCGCGGTACCGCGCGATCGCGTCGAGGAAACCGGCGGGTTCGAAGCCGGGCAGGATCGCCGAGGCCGCACCCCGGACCCAGTACGGCAGAACGAACGTGCCGCTGGCATGGATCAACGACGCCGCGTGCAACATGACCGACCCAGGCTCCGGGGAGAAGACATTCGCCAAGATGTTCGCGGCCACCGCAGCGTACGTGCCCTGGGTGTGGGTGGCCGCCTTGAGAACCCCGGTCGTGCCCGACGTGTGCAAGATCAGCAGCGGATCATCGGCGCTCAGCGGCACCTGCGGGTCCTCGCCCGAGACCTCACGCGCGGCCACGAGAAGATCTGCGCCCCCACCCGCAGCCCGGGCCCCCAGGCCAAAAACGGTCAACCCGCCGATGCGCTCACGCAACTGACCGGCAGGGGCGACCAAATCCGGATCATGCACCAGAGTCGCCGCGGCTGTTCCGCGGATCATCCGCTCGTGCTCATCGACCGAGAGACGGCCATTGAGGGGCACCCGGGCGATACCCGCCTTGACGCACGCAAAGTCCAGCGCCACGGTCCACAGGCCGTTGCCGGCCAGGATCGCGAGCTTGTCGCCCCTGCCCAGACCGCTTTGGATCAACACATTCGCGAACCGGTTCGACATCTCATCGACCTGGCCGAACGTCAACTGCTCGTCACCGAAGTACACGGCCACGTTGTCGCCAAAGCGCCGTGCACCTTCCCGGATGTAGTCGACTGCGAGCTCCATACGAACCCTCCTAGAAACAGACTGTTTGGTCGGTTTCAGTAGACTGCATGTCGTGACGGAAATCCAGGGTTCTGCGAAAGTTCGCCAGACCAGGTGGTTCCAGACCCGTGAGGCACTGCTCGATGCGGCGGTGACCTCACTGGTGCGCCATGGGCACTCCGGGACGACCATGGCGCGAATTCAGGAGTACGCCGGGGTCTCCCGCGGTTCGCTCACCCACCATTTCGGGTCGATGCAGGAGCTGCTCGTGGCGGCGATCAGCCATGTCGCCGAAGGACAACTTGCCCAAGTCACCGACTTCGCCGAGACGCTCACACCCGGCCATGACCCAGACGAGCTGGTCGGGCTGCTGCACCGCTTCATGTCCGGGCCGATGTTCGTGGCCGGACTCGAACTGTGGCTGGCCGCCCGCACCGACGATGCACTGAAGCGAGCCCTTGCACCGGTGGAAAAGGACTTCGGGTATCGCATGCGCAACGCCCTGCAGGACAGGGGAGTGGTCGGGCCCGGCGCCAGAATCAGTCGCGCCGATCTGGAAATGCTGTTCGTCCTGCTTCGAGGCCTGGCCGTCACCCAGATCCTGCGCACCGATGACACCACCCAGCGACGCATCCTCTCCGACTGGGCAGACCAGCTCCGACGCAGACCCCCCACCACATGAGCAAGCAAAGCAGTTGTACAACCGACACCACCGGCCCATCCGGAGCGCAACGCGCCAGGCTAGCCCGGCCCTGCGGGCCCCTGCCGGCCCCTGCTGACGAGATACCTTGCAGCCACCGGTCCCCAGGGGCGGCTGTGTGCCCGTCAGTTCCCGCGGTCGGTATCAGCGCTTCGCAGGGAATCCAGCACCTCACGCAAGGTGTCTGAGGTGGCCTCCGCCCGGACCCGAGCCCGGTCGGACTCCTCGGCCTTGGCGCGCGCGTCGCTGGCTTCTTTGAGCGCGGTGGCGAGCTGGTCGCGCAGCTGCTCGAGCTCGTCGCGCATCCCGTCGAGCTCGCCGAGTGCGCGGTCGCGGGACGCGACCGCATCGTCCCGCTCTGCAGCAGCCTGCTCGGCCGCCTTCAGGGCGTGGGCCTCACCCGCGCGAGCAGCATCGAGCGCCACCGCAGTCGCCTCGTCCGCCTGCTCGGCCGCGCGCTTCCATGCCGCAGCCCACACCGAGGCCACCATCGCCGACATC
>NZ_KV823987.1:0-9294 GCF_001815995.1 Dietzia sp. HMSC21D01
GCATTTAGGAACTAACGACACGCGACACTAACGGGATCCGGTGGCCGGTCGAAGTGCGACGCGTCGGTGCTGGTAGCCGTGCTAGTTGTACTCGGCCAAAGTCAGCGGCCGCATCCGAAACCGACCGGGCGGTCAACGCGTTGACTCGTCGATACTCAAGAAGTAAGCCTGGTCGATCGCGGCGGTGCCGCTACAATGCGGCGCCTCTCGCGTCAGCCTCCTGGGCTTATCTTATAGCTAGGGTCCCACCTGCACCTTTCCCACACAGCAGGATCGCCTGGCGACGCGCGCCACTACGCGGTCACTGTGTCCTCATCCCTCCCCCGGACGCGCGCAGCGCGACGGACGGCGGCACCCCCGGCACGCCGGGACCCTCATCGGCGAAAGGACACTCCATGGGCGACATCCGGGCCCTCGGCTACCTCAGGATCAACACCACCGACCTCGACCGCTGGCGCACCCTCGCCCACGACGTGCTGGACCTGGGCGTGGGCGCCGGCGGCGACGACGACACCCTCCGCCTGCGCCTCGACGAGCGCGCCCGACGCATCACGCTGCGCCGCGCCGAGAAGGACAACCTCGACGCCGTGGGCCGGGAGGTGCGCGACGAGATCGCCCTCGACCGCGTCCGGGCCACCCTCACCGAGCACGGCATCGCCTACCGCGACCTCACCCCACGACGAGACGCAGGCGATCAAGGTCGACGGCGCCATCACCCTGGAGGACCCCTGCGGCCAGCGCCTGGAGATCTTCCACGGCGCCGAGCTCGACCACTCCACGGTCTCCACCAGGTACCGCACCGAGTTCGTCACCGACGAGCTGGGCCTGGGCCACCTCGTGGTCCCCACCCCCGACTACGACGCCACCATCGGCTTCTACCGCGACGTGCTGGGCTTCCACACCCGCGGCGCGTTCCCGTTCCCGGCCGCCCCCGGCATGCCGCCGTTGCGCATCCAGTTCATGGGCGTCAACCCGCGCCACCACAGCTTCGCCGTGATGCCCGCCCCGCACATGGGCCCGGGGATCGTCCACATCATGCTCGAGGTGGCCGAGATGGACATGGTCGCCCAGGCCATGGAGCGCACCACCGAGCACGGGTTCGGCATCTCCTCCACCCTCGGCCGCCACACCAACGACAAGATGGTGTCCTACTACCTGCGCGCGCCCGGCGGCTGGGACATCGAGTACGGCTACGACGGCCTGATGGTGGACGAGGACCAGTACCTGCCGCAGAACATCATCGCTGACAGCTACTGGGGCCACGACTGGTCCGGCAGCTAGCCCCTGGCCTGCACCATCCCGCTCGAGGAGCCCGCCGCCGAGGCCGTCGCCGACTCCCTGTCCGAGCCGGTGGTGGAGACCGTCTGACGCACTGACGCTTCCTACGCGCCCCTGACCTCGATCAGCTCCCACTGCCTGACGGGGTCGGGGGCGTGGGACCGGCACATCGTGACGATCGGGTCCGAGTAGGTCTCGCCCAGCTTTACCTCGACCGGACCGTGCGAGCACTTCAGCGTCACCTCGGCCGGTGCTCAGGGACCGGGAGTCCGAGGTCCTGCGCGCCGTGGCCGAGGGGGTCGTGTAACCGACAGGTCGCCGCCTCGCTACCTGCACCTGTCCGAAGCCACGGTCAACACCCACCTCGTGCACGTCTCGACCAACTAGGCGTGACCTTGCGGACCGCCGCCGCGGCCCGGGCACGCGAGCTAGGGGTGGCGCCGTGAGAGAGGGTGCCGTGAGACCGGCGCCGTCAGCGTCTGGCGCAGGAACTCGACCGTGATCCTGCCGGCGTGGCGGCTGTGCGGGGTCAGGCCGGCGAGCACCGGGAACGCGTGGACTGCCGAGTACCACCGATGGGTCTCGACGGGCCGCCCGGCCGCGTGTAGGCGTTCGGTCAGCTGGAGCGCGGTCGGTTCCACGAGTTCCCCCGCAGCCAGGGTGATCAGCGTCGGCGGGAACACCTCCGGATCGCAGGTGAGCATCGAACGGCTGCTCTCCAGCCCGTCGGCGTGGTGCTGCCACAGCCTCTGGAACCGCTGCACCGTGACGGCCGGTTGGTAGGAGTCGCGCGTGGCCCACGGCCCCTCACGCACCTCGCCATCGACGTCGAGCAGGGGCGAGTAGCCCACCATCGCGGCGGGCTGGCGGACGCCATCGCGGGCGGCCAACTCGCAGATCGCGGCGGCCAGGTACCCGCCCGCCGAGTCCCCGGCCACCACGATCCGGTGATCCGCGGGCAGTTGCTCGGACAGAGCGCGATACCCGGCGTAGGCATCCGCGACCACGGTCGCCAGGTCGACCTCCGGCAGCATCCGGTAGTCCAGCGAGTGCACGGTCACGCCGAGGTCTATCGCTAGCCGGCCGCAGAGCCCACGGTGGGTGCCGGGGCCGCAGAAGACGAACGCGCCGCCGTGGAGGTAGAGCAGGGTCACGTCGGCCAATGCGTCCGGGCCGACGGAATCGGGGGTCGACGTCTCGGCCGCGGTGCCGCCGAGCACGGTCCGTTCCACACGCACCCCGGCGGGGCCCGCCAGTCGCGAGAACCCGCGCTCGACTTCGGCCAGCCCCCGGATCCCGGCGCCGGTCATGGGCCAGAAGCGGTACACCTGACGGAGCGTCGCCCGCCCGGCCCAGTAGAGCAACCGGGACTGCAGGTCGACCTCACGATGGATGATCACGGAGGGGTCTGTCCGAGTGGTCAAGAGCGGGACGATCCTTGCGTTCGTAGGAGAGTGCGCTGCTTCCGGCGACCCTTGGCGGCCATCAGCGGCAGGAGGGCGGACGCCAGGCGGGGGAACGCGGCACCCAGCCTGGCCAGCGCCCCGCGCCTAGCCGGGACGGCCGTAACCGGGCGCCGCGACTCCAGCACCCTGCCCACCGCGCGCACCACGTCCTCCGACTGCAGGAGGACACCCGAGAACGACAGCGCCGCCTGCGGGTCCTCGAGTTTGTCGAAGAGCATCGGGGTCCAGATGCCGTCCGGGCAGATGCACGAGATGTCGATATCGTCCACCCCGGCCAGCCGCAGGTCGGCGGCCGTGCTGGAACTGAAGCCCATCACCGCGTGTTTGGACGCCGCGTAGACGGCCTCGCCCGGGACCGCGGAGATCCCCGCCAGCGAGACGATGTTGACGATGTGCCCGCCACTGCCGGTCGCGCCGGTGCCCGGGATACCAGCGCTGCGGCCGCGCATGGCCTCGATCGCGGCGACCGTGCCGTTGATCGTCCCCAGCGCGTTGACGTCCAGCATGAGCCGCCGCTGGTCGTCGGTCTGCTCCCACGCCGGGCCGGTGAGCAGGACGCCGGCGTTGTTGACCCACACGTCCACGCCCCCGGTCTCCGCGACCAGCCGGTCCCGGGCCTCGTCGACCTGCCCGCGATCGCGGATGTCGACAGCGGCCCAGAGCGCACCCCGCCCGATCTCCGCGGCCGCCGTCCGGGACGACTGCTCGTCCAGATCGGTGATCATGACGCGATACCCGCGGTCGGCCAGCAGGCCCGCGATATCTCGGCCCAGGCCGCGACCGGCCCCGGTCACGAGCGCGCTGCGGATCCTCGTCGTCGTCGTCACTTCCCGTCCCTCAGTCCAGCGCGGATCTCGCCGTAGGAGATCCCACCGTGGCAGTACGTCGGCACCACAGGCCAGAAACGCTTCCACGGCGCCAGTTCGGTGGAGGGCAGGATCTGCAGCCAGCGCGGGTCGGCCGGGCACGGGTCGGCGAGGGTCTTCTCCTTGATCATGGAGTCGTACTGGTCCAGCGCGTCCTCGAGGGTGTTGGCGTTGGGGCAGATCTCGCGGCCGTACTCGCGGTGGTAGCGGCGCACGCCGGGGATCTTCGACAGCTCCGGCTGCCAGTTGTCCAGGGAGATGCCGTTCTCGGAGGACACCCACACGCCGTCCGGGGTGTTGATGACCAGCGAGTGGTTGCCGTCCGTGTGGCCGGGCGTCCACAGCAGGGCGATGCCGGGGCCGAGCTCGATGTCGCCGTCGAACACGGCGAACCTGTCCCGGTGGACGCCGTCGAGTCCGCCGGAGACGTACCAGGCCCATTGCATGGGGTGCAGGTCCTCCAGGGTGGCCAGTTCGCGGCGGTGCACGAGCAGCTGCGCATCGCCGAACAGGGCGGTGCGCGGCGTCGGCTCGCCCGCGATCACCTCGCTCGAGCCGAGAATCATCCGGGGGTCCTGCACGTGCAGGTGGTCGAACGTGAGGAAGTCCACGTCCTCCGGCCGCAGCCCCACCTTGGCCAGGGCCTCGCCGGGCTCGTTGAAGTACTTCAGAATCGCCTTGCTGGCCAGGCGGCCGCCGGGGACGGCGTCGACCAGCCTCTCCAGATTGGCGTAGAACGGCGCCTTGGCGGAACCGGCGGGGACGGTCGGCTCGAACACCAGGGTGCGGGGCCGACCGTTCCAGTCGTCGTACTGGACCACCACCATGCGGTTGATCATGGTGACCAACGGCAGGCTGGGCACCGACACCGCGTTGTCGAAGGCGTACTTGACCGGGTACGGCGCCCCGGCCACGTCGACTGACCGCACCGCCCGCACCTGCCCCTGCTGCACGAACCGCTTCTTGTACTCGGCGGCCGCCGAGCGCACCGCCCTCAGCCGCTCGCCCCGCGGCCACACGTCGTGGACGCCGTCGAATTCGGGGATCGGCCGCGCTCCGATCTGCTCGAGCATGGGTCCGGACACCTGGTCCGAACGCGGTGGATCTTCGCGCAGCATCGTTCGCTCCTCCTCGCCGATGGGGTGGCCGCCCGGGGGCGCCGGTCGTTCCCGCGGTCGACACCAGCATCCGGTGTCCGGCGGCGGGAAACTTGTGTCAGGGCGACAGGTTGGTGGCCCGCCTCAGCTCCCCGGGGGACATACCGAACCACCGGCGCGCCGCGTGGCTGAGCGTGGCCTGCTCGGCGAAACCGACCAGGTCGGCGATCTGGGTGAAGGACAGGTCGCTGGTCGTGATGAACCGGTGCGCGCGATCCCGACGCAGGCCGTCGACGACCCGGCCGTAGGTGGTGTCGACGGCGGCGAGGCGACGTTGCAGCCTCCGCGGGGGTCTGCGACGATCCGATCGCGCGCGCGATGGGGCCGAGAATCGTCACGTCCTGCCGTTCGGCCAGCCGCAGACCGAGGTCCGGGCAGCGCAGGTGGGCTGCCGCCACATCGAGCATCCGGTCGTGGTCGGTGATCGACAGCAGCCCGTCCTCGTCCGCCAACGTCTCTGGCTCGATGCCGAACCGCGCGAGCAGCCGATCCGGATCCCCGCCGAGTTCGGTGACGAGCTCAGCGAACCCGCGCAGGCTGGCGGCGCGGATCAACGGCTGCATCGACGTCGCCTGTCCTTTCGCGTGCGGAGTCGCCGAGGAGCCGCGGTCGAGGACGTCTCCGCGGAGCCACACGTGGTTCGACCATCCTCGCTCCACCTCGCCCCGACGTCCGGCCCTACCCGCCGCCCCTGACCTCGATCAGCTCCCACTGCCGGACCGGCCCGGGGGCGTGGGCCCGGCACATCGTGAAGATCGGCTCCGAGTAGGTTTCGCGCAGCCACACCTCGACCGGACCGTGCGGGCCCTCGAGCGTCACCTCGACGTGCTCGTCCCGTTCGACCACGCGCACCGGGGCGAAGGCGTCGATGCGGTCGTCGGGCTCCACCGCCCGGGCGTGATGCTGGGCGCTCTGCACGGCCGCCGAATAGCTACTGCGTCCGCGCAGGAGCCGCTCGTCGACCCGGCCCTCGGTGTATCGCGTGACGATCTCGGCCGGATCCTCCGCCTGATCGACACGCCCGTAGTAGAGGCCGTGCGGCAGGATGAGCATCGTCGCGGCAAAGCGATCGCCACCCAGGTGCGAGCACTCCCACGTGAACTCCGGATACCGGTCGGCGATGAGCCCCGCAGCGCGCCGGCCCCGCACCGCGCAGCACTGATCGTGCTTACCGTGCGCGCAAACCGCGACCAGCGGCTCCGCGCCGGGAGAGCCGGCGGAACCGTCGAGGGGGATCTCGGCGTAGCCGACCGGCCCGTCGACCTCGCCCCACCGCAGAGATTCGTGCCCGGGCCGCGCGTCGGCGAGCGCCCACCGCCAGCGTTGCTCCTCTGTATGACGACGACGACCCGGCCTGCGGATCGCGGCCACCCGGACGTCGGCCTCCTGGGCGCGCCCCGCGATCTCGCGACCCAGTTCCGGCGGAAGGAGACCCGGCGAGTCGAGCAGCGCCGAATACCCCCACGGGCCGGACAGCTCGACCATCAGCCACCGCAACCCCCGGGAGCCCGACCCGTCCAGGGGATCGCCGCGGCGCAACGACGAGTCACTGCACGGCTCCCAGTCCGCAGGCCTGCTCACAGCGCCATCACCCTCACAGAGCCACCACCACACCCTCGCGCAGCAACCGGCGCAGCACCACCGCGCCGTCCGCGGTGTCCAGTCCCGGGAGCGCGCCGGCGCTGACCGGGTCGCCGTCGATCATCTCCCGCAGCGCGGGCTCGCACTCCGCCGGGAAGGTGATCGACTTGTCGGGCAGGCGCAGAACGACCTTGTCGGCGACAGCAGCCGGGCCGATCGAACCGTGTAGGCCGTCGCGCCACCTCACCGGAGTGTCGGCGTCGAGCGCGGCGACGGCATCGAGGGTGGCCAACGGGCGGATGGCCGCGGGCCGCGTGAGTTCCAGGTACCGGGCGGCGAGCGCCCGCCCGGTCCGCGCCGCGATCGCGTCCGGCTCCTCGGTGGCCAACCGGGCGATCGTCGCGAGCACCTCCCGCACGTGGTCCTCGGTCCGATCGGCGGCTACCGGGGCGAGACCGAGCGGCAACGACGCCCGCAGTCCCTCGTCCGAGGCGAGCCCGTCGAGCACCGCCCGGGCGATGTCGACCCCGGTGAAGGGCGCGACGCCCACCGTCAGATGGATCGACGTCTCGCCCAGCGCCTCCGCCGAGTGGATCCAGCCACGCGGTAGGTACAGGCAGTCCCCGGGCTCGAGGACCTCGTCGATGACCGGCTCGTCCGCGGCCCGCGCCGAGATCGCCTCGCGATGATCCGTCCACGGCTGGTCAGGCAGCGGATGGTGGTGGACGGGCTCGTGCACCCGCCACCGCTTGGCGCCCGACACCTGGAGGACGAACACGTCGTGAACGTCATAGTGCGGGTCGAAACCCCGATTGGCCGGCGGGGTGATGTACGCGTTGGTCTGCACAGGATGGCCGACGTCCGCGTTCATGTCCTGAACAAAGTCGATGATCGGCGGCCAGAACCGGTGCAGGCCCTGCAGCACGATCGTCGCCCCGGCCGCGAACTGCGTGAGCATCCCGTCCGGGTCGATCTGATCGGCGATCTGCGCACCGAAGCCGGCGGCGCGGGTGAAGCACGCCCGGTCCACGAGCGAGCCCTCCCGCGCCATCCGGACGAACGGCGTGCGCACGCCCCGCTCGGCGATGATCTCGTCGACCATCGCCGGGGACAGCAGGTCCGAGAAGTCGCGCGGCAGCTGCGCCGAGCGGGTCAGCAGCGGTCGCCGACCCCAGACCTCGTCCGCGAACTCATCACGCCCGCAGCCGATGCACCGCTCGAGCACCAGGGATCACTGCGTACCGTCGGCGCCGCCGTCAGCGCCGTCCGGGTTCGACCCGCCATCAGCGGGTCCTTCGCCGGCATCGGCAGCCCCGTCGGCCCCGCCGTCGTGACCTTCCGGGTTCGAGCCACCGTCGGCCAGACCCTCACCCTCGCCCTTGGTGTGGTGCGCGGAACCGTCCGCGCCGCCGTCGTGGCCGCCCGGGTTGGAGCCGCCGTCGGCGACCCCTTCGCCCTGGGCGGCGGAGGTGGTCATGTCGTCGTCGTTGATGGCCATCTGCGTTCCTCTCGTCAGCGCAGGCCGATGACCTGCACGATCGTGCGGTGTCGCCATGTGCCCTACCGTGGTCCCGCGAATGTGGTCCCGGACACAATGGCCGTTCCGGTTCCCACTATGGCACCGGCCGGACCTCGGCACGACCGGACGCAACGGGCCCGCAGCAACCGATTCCGCTGGCCTCAGCCGGTTCCCATGCATCGGCCGACGGGGGTTCTCACGGCGCACGACACGCAAACTGCCGTCAGCCTGTGCGACCCAGGTCGGACCGGCGTAACGTCTGTCTCGCGGAACCACCGCACGCATCAGCGTGAACGAGAGGAGCTGCAATCACCTTGACCGACATCACCGAGGTAACCGTTTTCGGAACCGGCGTACTCGGATCCCAGATCATCATGCAGGCCGCCTACCACGGCAAGACCGTGACCGGCTACGACATCTCGGACGAACTGCTCGCCGAACTGCCCGAGCGATGGGAGTGGATGCGCGGCTACTACCGGCGCGACCTCCCCGACTTCGACGAGGCCCGTTTCGACGCCGCCATCAAATCCATCAAGACGACCACGGACATCGCCGAGGCGGTCGCCGACGCCGACCTGGTGATCGAGTCGATCCCGGAGAAGCTCGACCTGAAGAAGCAGGTCTGGGCGCAGATCGGAGCCCACGCGCCGGAGAAGACCATCTTCACCACCAACACCTCGACGCTGCGGCCCAGCGACTTCGCCGCCGACACCGGCCGCCCCGAGAAGTTCCTGGCCCTACACTTCGCCAACCTCGTGTGGCGCTACAACACCGGCGAGGTCATGGTCACGCCGCAGACCGACAAGAAGTACTTCGACGCGGTCCTCGAGTTCGCCGGCGAGATCGGCCTCGTCGGTGTACCCATCCACAAGGAGACGCCCGGCTATCTCCTGAACAGCCTGCTGGTCCCGTGGCTCAACGCCGGCGCCGCCCTCTACGTCAACGGCGTCGCCAATCCCGCCGACATCGACACCGTCTGGCGCACCGCCGCCAACTCGCCGCACGGCCCGTTCCAGGTGTTCGACACGGTCGGCTTCAATGTGGCCGCCAACATCTCCCGCGCATCCGGCGACCCCACCAGGATCAAGTTCGCCGACATGCTCCAGGAGGGAATCGACGCCGGAAAGGCAGGACTCGGCGACGGTCAGGGCTTCTATCGTTACGACTCCGATGGCAACATCATTGAGCCCGTGGAGGACTGGAACCTCAACTGAGCGACGGGCCGAGGCGGCGCCGCCCCCGCGGCCCTCGGAGCGACGAGAGCCGCCGCCCGGCGCGAACACCGAGCGGCGGCTCCGTCGTTGCAGCCGCGGACCTCGTCGTCGTCGTACTCCCGACGGCGTACCCCGCGACCGCCTACCTGACCGGCAGGCGCGCTACTTGACCAGCAGCTGCGTTACTTGACCAGCAGCTCCGCGATCTGGATG
>NZ_KV823987.1:9314-25087 GCF_001815995.1 Dietzia sp. HMSC21D01
GACCAGCAGCTCCGCGATCTGGATGGTGTTGAGCGCCGCGCCCTTGCGCAGGTTGTCGCCCGCCACCATGAGGTTGAGGCCCTTGTTGCCCTCGATCGATTGATCCTGGCGGATGCGGCCCACCAGCGACTCGTCGATGCCCGCGGCCTCGAGCGGCGTCGGCACGTCGACGACCTTCACGCCGGCCGCCTTGCTCAGCAGCTCGCGGGCCTGCTCCGGCGTGATGTCCTTCTCGAACTCGGCGTTGATGCTCAGCGTGTGACCGGTGAACACGGGCACGCGCACGCACGTGCCGGCCACCCGCAGCTCGGGCAGGCCGAGGATCTTGCGCGACTCGTTGCGCAGCTTCTGCTCCTGGCCCGGCACCTTCAGGACGTCACCGGCATGTCGATCAAGAAGATCGTCACCACCCTGCGGCCCCTGCGCACCGTCACCGTTGCCATCGGCGACCACGAAATGCTCGTCGAAGCCACAATCCCCGACGCCGCACGAGCCGTCATCGACGCGATCAACGCAGAGTGACACTAAAACTTATGGAAGTCAGGTCGGACTCCGCAGCGGTGTCGTCGACGAGGCCCGCCTCCTTCGCCTCGGCTCCGGGGTAGCGGTGGACCGTGCTCATCGCGGTAATGCCGCGGTCGTCGCGCATCACCCGGTAGTCGTGGGCCATCGCGAGCATCGCGCCGCCGCCGAGATCGGCGGGCCGGGTCGCAGCTCCTATCGCGTTGAGGTGCAACCGTTATGGACCCCCCGTTTAGCGGATGTGATGCTGGCCAGAGCCTTGGACAGGTGACCACCTCGGGGTGGCCGCAATGTTCGACGACGACCTTCCGGTCGCGGCTGGCAATGGCGACTCCTAACGTCGTCAATGGCACGATCCGACGACGTAAGGAGTCCGAAATGATCGGCAAGGATTCACTGGATCGACTCACCGGCGCGACCGCGTACGACCACGCTGGTGAAAAGATCGGCAAGATCGGCACGATCTACCTCGATGACGACAGCGACGAGCCCAAGTTCGCGACCGTCTCGACGGGACTGTTCGGAATGTCCGAGAGCTTCGTCCCACTGCAGGGCGCACGCATGGAGGGCGACGACCTCCACGTCACCTACGCCAAAGACCAGGTAAAGGACGCGCCCCGTGTGGACGCTGGCGGCCACCTCTCCCCGGACGAGGAGAATCGCCTGTACGAGCACTACCAACTCGAAGACGGAGGTCGGCGCGGCGGCGGGACCGGCACACCCACCGACTTGGGCGACCGCGATGATCGTGCTCCCGGCACTGCGGGGGCAGCGGGTGCCGCAGGAGCCGCCGGCACAGCAGGTGCCGCCGGAGCCGACGATCGGCGCAGGGGCGATCGGGATCACGAAGGCACCGAGACCGTCACCGCCCACGAAGAACGCCTCAACGTGGGAACCCGCGAAGAGGAGGTCGGGCGAGTCCGGCTCCGCAAGTACACGACCACCGAGAAGGAGACAGTCGAAGTCCCGGTCTCCAAAGAGAAGCTCGTGGTCGAGCGCGAGGACGTCGAGGGCAAGGTTCGTAAGGGCGGCCTCGACGAGACCGCCGACGGCGACCGCGATGAGGAGATAGTCCTCCGCGAGGAGCGGCCGGTGGTGGAGAAGGAGACCGTCGAGCGCGAGCGCGTCAACGTGGGCAAGGAGAAGGTCACCGACACCGAGACCGTGTCCGATCAACTCCGTACCGAGCACATCGACGTCGAAGGTGACGTGACCGGGGACCGCGGCGGCCGCGGGCATCGCGATGACCGGCCGGGAACGGCGGACGGTCGCTGACGTAGGCCGAGTCAACCCGGATAGAGGAGAGCCGCCGCTCGGTCCGCGTGACCGGGCGGCGGCTCTCGCCTGTGTGCGTCTGCGGGGCCTTGCCGTCGTTGCACTCCTGACCTGTTCAGCCCGCGTCTGGCCACTCGACCAGCAGATGCGCTACTTGACCAGCAGCTCCGCGATCTGGATGGTGTTCAGCGCCGCACCTTTACGCAGGTTGTCGCCAGAGACCACCAGGTTGAGGCCCTTGTTGCCCTCGATCGACTGATCCTGACGGATGCGACCGACCAGCGACTCGTCGCTGCCCGCGGCCTCGAGCGGCGTCGGCACGTCCACGACCTTCACTCCCGGCGCCTTAGACAGCAGCTCGCGCGCCTGGTCCGGCGTGATGTCCTCGTCGAACTCGGCGTTGATGGTCAGCGTGTGGCCCGTGTACACCGGCACGCGCACGCAGGTGCCAGCCACGGGCAGCCCCGGGATGTCGAGGATCTTGCGCGACTCGTTGCGCAGCTTCTGCTCCTCGTCCGTCTCCTCGGAACCATCGTCCACGATCGCACCCGCCAGCGGCACCACGTTGAACGCGATCGGCGCCACGTACGGACCCGTCTCACCGGCCTGCAGCGCGCTGCCGTCATGCACCAGCTCGTGCCCGGCCGCCACGTTGTTGGTCACCTGGTCGTTGAGCGTGGCCACTCCAGCCAGCCCCGAGCCCGACACCGCCTGGTACGTGGACACCACGAGCCGCTTCAGCCCCGCCGCGTCGTGCAGCACCTTGAGGACCGGCATCGCGGCCATCGTGGTGCAGTTGGGGTTGGCGATGATCCCCTTGGGCGGGTTGACGGTCTGGTCGGGGTTGACCTCGGAGACGACGAGCGGAACGTCGGGGTCCTTGCGCCAGGCACTGGAGTTGTCGACGACCACGGCGCCGGCCGCGGCGAACCGAGGGGCCTGCGCCTTGGACAGCGTGCCACCGGCCGAGAACAGGGCGATGTCGATGCCCTCGAGATCCTCGTCGCTGGTGGCGGCGACGTCCTCGACCACGATCTCCTCGCCCCGGAACGGCAGCGTGGTGCCAGCCGAGCGGGCAGAGGCGAAGAACCGCACTTCGTCCGCCGGGAAGTTCCGCTCCTCGAGCAGGGTGCGCATCACGCGCCCGACCTGGCCCGTGGCTCCGACGACGGCGACAGTGGTCATGAGAGGGGATCAACTCCTTGAAGATCTCGGGACCGGCTCCCGCGGACGGGATCTCCGTCCGGGCACGGGCGACCGGCAAACGCCCATGCTACCGCCCGTGGCGTTTCGGTCGAGAGTCGTGCGTCACCGCCGGCCGGGAGGGGACAGGACGGAGCGGGCAGGTTCCGGACTGTCCGTCAGCCGAGGGCCGCGTGATACCCCTGCGTGGCCCCGGCTGGGCTCCACCCCGAACTCCTCCCTGAGCGTGGTCCGGAGTCGGCTGCACACGTCCAACGCCTCGATCAGACGGCGGAACGCGCTGAAAGCGTGAGGACAGTGCCGCCGAGTGCGCGTTTAGCCATTCGAAAGTGAGCGGCGAGACGGCGGTGAGTCCGCACGGTTACCGTGGGCCGCGTCGCCGCCCGGCGGCACCGACACCCGAGGGGGACACGACCATGGCCAAGGCCGCAAGACGCCGACGCCCGATCCTGCGCTACACCGCCATCGCCGCCACGGCGGTGCTGCTTCCGGCCGTCGCGTACTCGATCTGGGCGGTGTCCCGCGACTACGAGATGAGCTCGGCCCTGGAGATCGAGGCCACTGCTGACGAGGTGTGGGCCGTCCTTGCCGACCGCGAGTCGTACCCGCGGTGGAATCCCTTCATCGTCTCCTCCGCCGGCGACCTGGTCGAGGGCGGGACGTTGACCAACGAGCTGATCGACACCAACGGCGGGAGCATGACGTTCACGCCGACGATCCTAACCGTCGAGCCCGGCCGGGAGCTGCGGTGGAAGGGCTCGGTGATGTTGCCGGGGATCTTCGACGGCGAGCACTGGTTCACCATCGAGCCCGCCGGCGACGGCCGGGTGGTCCTGCACCAGGAGGAACGGTTCTCCGGAATCGCGGTGCCGCCGATGATCGGCTCGATCCGCGAGACGACTCTCCCTATGTTCGACCGGATGAACGAGGCCCTGGCCGCCGAGGTATCGCGGCGGCGCTGAGCACGCCCCGGCGCCAGCGGGGCATGACGCAGCACGGTCCCGCGTTCCGAACACTCCTAGAGACCACCCCGGATAGGCCCGGGCGAAACGCTCTTCTCGACGGGGCGGGGAGGGGCGGGTCAGCGGCCGGTGCCGGCGTAGACCTGCGCCTCTTCCTCGCCGCCCAGCTCGAACGCCGCGTGGAGGGCGCGGACGCTGTCGGCGAGCTCATCCTCGCGGACCAGCGCCGAGATGCGGATCTCCGAGGTGGAGATGAGCTCGATGTTCACGCCCGCCTCGGACAGCGACTCGCAGAACGTCGCCGTGACCCCCGGGTGCGACTTCATGCCCGCGCCGACGAGGGAGACCTTGCCGACGTTGTCGTCGTAGAGCACCTGGTCGATGCCCAGCTCGTCCTTGGCCTTGGACAGCACCTCGACCGCCTTGGCGCCGACCTCGCGCGGGCAGGTGAAGGTGATGTCGGTCCTGCCCTCGGCCTTGGAGACGTTCTGCAGGACCATGTCGATGTTGATCTCGGCATCGGCGACGACGCGGAAGATCTTGGCCGCGTACCCCGGCTGGTCGGGGATGCCGACCACCGTGATCTTGGCCTCCGAGGCGTCGTGAGCGACTCCGGTCAGGACTGCGTCTTCCACGGGGATGTCCTCCACTTTTCCGGCCACGAGCGTGCCCGGGTTGGTCGAATACGAAGAGCGGACGCGCAGCGGCACGTGGTAGCGGCGGGCGAACTCGACGCTGCGCAGGTTGAGGATCTTGGAGCCGACCGCCGCCATCTCGAGCATCTCCTCGTACGAGATGGTGTCGAGCTTGCGGGCGTTCGGGACGATCCGCGGATCGGAGGTGTAGATGCCGTCGACGTCCGAGTAGATCTCGCACACGTCCGCGCCCAGCGCCGCGGCCATCGCGACCGCCGTGGTGTCGGAGCCGCCGCGACCGAGGGTGGTGACGTCGCGCGTCTCACGCGACACGCCCTGGAAGCCCGCGACCAGCGCGATCTTGCCCTGGTCGAGCGCCTCGCGGACACGGCCCGGGGTGATGTCGATGATCCGGCTGTTGCCGTGTCTGGTGGTGGTGATGATGCCGGCCTGCGACCCGGTGAACGAGTAGGCCTCCATCCCGAACGAGCTGATGGCCATCGCGAGCAGCGCGTTGGAGATGCGCTCACCCGACGTCAGCAGCATGTCCATCTCGCGCTGCGGCGGCGAGGGACAGACCTGGTCGGCCAGATCCAGCAGCTCGTCGGTCGTGTCGCCCATGGCCGAGGCCACGACCACGACGTCGTTGCCCGCCTTCCTGGTCTCCACGATCCGTTCGGCCACCCGACGGATCCGTTCTGCGGACTCCACGGAGGAGCCGCCGTACTTCTGCACTACGAGTGCCACGCGGTCACACCCTTCCGGTGTTGATCGGCTTAACGCAGACCCACTTTACGGGAGGTGTTTACTCATGAGTGATGACTGAAACCTGGGCGGCAGTACTCCTCGCCCTCGCCTCCGCCCTCAGCCAGGCCTTCGGCACCGTGATGCGGCACCGTTCACCGCGCCGCGCGAGGGGTCGACGCGAGGGTGACTTCCACATCCTCACCAGCCGATACTGGTGGACCGGCATGGCCATCAGCCTCGCCGGCTTCGTGTTCCAGGGGCTGGCGCTGATCTACGGCTCGCTCATCCTGGTCCAGACGATCACCGTCCTCTCACTCACCTTCGCCCTCCCGTTGGGCGCGTGGGTGACCGGGCGGCGGGTCACCAAGACCGAACTGTTCTGGGGGCACGTCCTGGCGGGATGCGTGGTCGTGCTGGTGATCTACGGCCGGCCCACCGGGGGCGAGGCACATCCGCCCTGGTGGCAGTGGGCACTGGCCTGTGCGGCGGGCGTCCTCGTCGTCGTCGTCCTCCTCCGTCTCTCCCGCACGCTCCGCGCCGACGGCAACCGTGCCCTGCTGCTGGGCGTGGCCGGCGGCACCGCGTTCGCCTACGTCGCGCTCCTCACCAAGGGCGTCGCCGACCGGTTCTACGAGGGCGGACCGCTGCTCGTGGCCACCACCGGCGAGGTGTACGGGCTCGTCGTGGCCGCCGTCGTCGCCCTGACGCTGCAACAGATGTCGTTCTCCGTCGGCGCCGTCCACCAGGCCGTGCCCGCATCGACCGTCACCACGCCGGTGGTCTCGCTCGCGCTCGGCGTGGTGGTCCTCGGCGAATGGTTCGCGGTCGACGGACCCGAGCTGGCGATCCTCGCAGCCACGCTCATCGTCATGGTCGTCGCGACGGTACGGCTCGCGCACAAGGAGGTCGACCCGGCGCCGTCAGTTGACGGGTCGGTGAACGGGTCGGGCGCGTCGGCGGACACGTCGGAGGCAGCGTCGGGCACGCCGCCGGGGACGGCGGCCGAGACCCCGTCCGGGACACCGTCGGTGATACCCCCCGACACGCGCCCCGAACCGCCCTCGCGGTAACGCGGGCACCGGCGGACGCGATTTTCCTGCCATGAGCACTCTCGCCGAGCGGCCCGACCTCGCCTCCCGATCGCCTAAGCTGAATCACATGCGCCTCACACGTCACACGGGTCGGCTTCTCTCGGCGATCGGCGCGGCCGTCGGGACGGTCGCCGCCACGCTCGCGGTCACGGCCCCCACCGCCGGCGCCGTGGTCGGCGGCGCACCCTCGGGCCCGGCGCCGTGGGCAGTGCAGATCACCACCTTCGGCGGCGTGCTCGGCGCGCCCTGCTCGGGAGTCGTCGTCCACCCGCGCTGGGTCGCCACCGCCGCCCACTGCGGCCCCACCGACCCCAACGCCTACACCCTCGGGTTCGGCAACTGGGCCACCGTGCCGGGCGGCTTCGCCACCACCGCCCCGCTCGCCACCCCGCAGGTCGTCGGCGCCTTCGGTTCCCTCGACACCGGCAGCTTCGGCCGTCACACCCCGGAAGCCGTCTACAAGGCCCCCGCCGGGGACTTCATGCTCATCAAGCTCCGCCACCCCGCGCCGTCGCCGTCCGTCCTGCGCGCCGGCGTCGACCCCGCCCCGGGCGCCGTCCTGCGCTTCCACGGCTTCGGCGAGACCACCCCCCGCGGCCTGCGCTCGGCCGACCTGCGCACCGGGCTCACCCGCCTCGACCGGATGGAACCCCGCGGCGGCTCCCGGATCGGCCGCTCGCACACCATCGAGGGCGGCTACGGCCTCGGCGACTCGGGCGGGCCCGTCTTCCAGGGCGACCGCCTCGTCGGCATCCACTCCGGCTCCGACCACGGTCGCCGCCAGCCGAACGGGACCAACCCCGCGTGGTACGAATCGATCCCGGCCCAGAACGGGTGGATCGACTGGATGATCACCCACCGGTGACAGCGGGCCCCTCCCCCACACGAGACGCCGACAGATGCGCCGACCGACCCGCCGCCCCGAGCCCGCGACGTGCCCCGGGGCCGCGCCCGTGCCGAACCGCGGCGCTATTTGCCACACTGGAGAAATGACCCCGCCGGAGCTCGTGATCCGTCGCGCCTCGCGCGCAGACCTGGACCTCGTGCTGTCCGCGGGCGACCTGTTCGACTCCCCGCCCACCGCCGAGTGGACGCAGGACTTCCTCGACCGCGGCTCGAACCTGCTCCTGATGGCCCTCCACGACGGGGTCCCGGTGGCGATGCTCGTCGCCGTGGAGACCGGCCACCTGGGAGACAGCCCCGACCTGTTCGTCTACGGCATCCGCGTCCGCGAGGACCTGCGCCGCCAGGGCATCGCGCACCGGCTCGTCGAAAAGGCCGTCTCGGTGGCCGAGGAAGCCGGCTGTCGACGCGTCTGGGGATCGATGCACGACGACGACGTCCGGGACCTGTGCCCCGGCTCCCCTCTGCGCACCCCGAACGACGTCACCGCCGGCCCCACCACCTTCGTCATTCCGATTCCGTGACGTCTGGCGGGAAGGTGTATGGTGACCTGCATGCAGCGCGTGCTCCTTCTTGGATGCCGCGGCGGGGCCCGCTAGAGCGGACCGGCTCCCCGTCGCGGGATCTCGTCGCGCCGGTCCGATCCTGAAACGATCGAACTCCACGGAAGTTGAGCCCCTACGATGAATCCCGCTGATGCCTTCGTCTCGTCGTCGTCGACCCTGACGCCCCCCTCCAAGCCCGGCCGCCCCGACCAGCCGTCGTGGAACAAACAGCGCGGCTCCTCCATGCCGTGGCACCGGTACCGGCCGTTCGCCGAGGAGGTCGAGGACGTCTCGCTGCCCGACCGCACCTGGCCAGACGAGGTCATCACCCACGCCCCCCAGTGGTGCGCCGTGGACCTGCGCGACGGCAACCAGGCCCTGATCGACCCCATGAGCCCCGCGCGCAAGCGCCGCATGTTCGACCTGCTGGTGCGCATGGGCTACAAGGAGATCGAGGTCGGCTTCCCGTCCGCCTCGCAGACGGACTACGACTTCGTCCGCGAAATCATCGAGGACGCCGCGATCCCCTCCGACGTCACCATCCAGGTGCTGGTCCAGTGCCGCGAGGACCTCATCCGCCGCACCTTCGAGGCGTGCGAGGGCGCGTCCGACGTGATCGTGCACTTCTACAACTCCACGTCGATCCTCCAGCGCAAGGTCGTCTTCCGTAAGGACCGCGACGCCATCAAGAAGATCGCCACCGACGCCGCCGAGCTGGTCACGTCGATCGCGAAGGACTACCCCGACACCAACTGGCGCTGGGAGTACTCCCCCGAGTCGTTCACCGGCACCGAGCTGGCCTTCTCCAAGGAGGTCTGCGACGCGGTCACCGAGATCGTGGGCGCGACGCCGGAGAACCCGATCATCATCAACCTGCCGGCGACGGTCGAGATGGCCACGCCCAACGTCTACGCCGACCAGATCGAGTGGATGCACCGCAATCTGGCACACCGCGACTCGACCATCCTGTCGCTGCACCCGCACAACGACCGCGGCACCGGCGTGGCCGCCGCCGAGCTGGCCTTCCAGGCCGGCGCCGACCGCATCGAGGGCTGCCTGTTCGGCAACGGCGAGCGCACGGGCAACGTGTGCCTGGTGACCCTGGGCATGAACATGCTCACCCGCGGCGTCGACCCGCAGATCAACTTCTCCGACATGGACGAGATCCGCCGCACGGTCGAGTACGCCAACCAGCTGCCCGTCCCCGAGCGTCACCCCTACGGCGGCGACCTGGTCTTCACCGCGTTCTCCGGCTCGCACCAGGACGCCATCAACAAGGGCTTCGACGCCCTGCAGGCCGAGGCCGACGCCCGCGGCGAGGACATCACCGACATCACGTGGGAGGTCCCGTACCTGCCCGTCGACCCGAAGGACGAGGGCCGCACCTACGAGGCCGTCATCCGCGTGAACTCGCAGTCCGGCAAGGGCGGCGTCGCCTACATCATGAAGAGCGACTACGGCCTGCAGCTGCCGCGGCGCCTGCAGATGGAATTCTCACAGATCGTCCAGAACGTCACCGACTCCGAGGGCGGCGAGGTCACGCCCAAGGCCATGTGGGACATCTTCTCCCTCGAGTACCTGGACCGCATCTCACCCATGGAGCGCATGTCCCAGGTGCTCTCGCCGGCCGAGACCGACGACGGTGAGGACTTCATCGAGGCCGTCATCAAGTGGAAGGGCGAGACGCGGGAGCTGACGGGGTCCGGTAACGGCCCCCTGGCGGCGTTCGTCGCCGCCCTGAACGAGATGTTCGACGACGAGGTACGCATCCTCGACTACTCGGAGCACGCGATGACCGCCGGGGACGACGCGACCGCAGCCGCCTACGTCGAGGTGCAGTTCGGCAACCGGGTCTTCTGGGGTGTCGGCCGGGCCGGTTCCATCACCACCGCATCCCTGCGCGCCGTGGTCTCCGCTGTGAACCGTGCGTACGCCGACGAGGCCGAGAGCGCCGAGGCCGTGGGTTCGGTCGAGGGCGCGCGCACCTGGGCCCCCTGACGGGCTGGGCGGCTTCGGCGCGCCCGGCAGTCCCCCATCGACAAGACCGTTCCGCAGACATCGCCCGAGTGGCGGTGTGCGGAACGGTCTTCTCGTAAGCCTGCGTACGACGCCTCCTGAACCTCATCCTTCACATGTATCACTCCGGTAACGATGGTCTCGATTCGATCACAACAAACGCGTAATGTGGCGTCGGGTCGCGCCGATAGGTACGGCGTCGCCTTCCGTACCCGTCTGTCTGGAGCCGTTATGTCCGTGACCCGCCGTGGATTCCTCACCGCCGCATCGGTCGGCGTGGGCGCCGCCGTCGCCACCTCCGTCCGCGGCCCCGTAGCCGGGGCCGATCCGTTCACCACCGGTTCCCTCGGCGTGGCCCAGGACCTCATGCAGTCGATCTCCACCGGCAGCGGCATGATTCAGCCGAACGGACCGCTCGGCTTCGTGGGCGTCACCTTCCCGAGCCCGGAGGAGATCGCCGGCCGCATCCGGTTCGCGTTCCCCGACGGCTCCGTCGGCGACTGGCTGCCGCTCGAGGCCATGGATTCCGCGCCGGACGCCGGCAGCACGCCCGCCGCGGAGCTCGTCGCCGCGCCCGACGGCGCCGTCGGCTACGAGGTGGACGCCCCCGCGGGCTCCGAGGCCACCGTCTTCGACGACGGCCGGGGAACCCCGCGCAACTACAGCCTCGGCAGCATCGGCTTGGCCGGCCTGCCGGTGATCCCGCGTGCCGCGTGGGGCGCCGGCGACGTCTCCGGATTCCGGTGGGCGCCGACCTACTTCCCCGCGCAGTCCATCACCATCCACCACACCGCGGTCCTTCCCGGGCCGGACCGTGCCGCCAGCGTGCGGGCGATCTACAACTACCACGCCAACACCCTGGGCTGGGGCGATGTCGGGTACCACCTGATCATCGATCCCGAGGGCCGGATCTACCAGGGCCGCGGCGGCACACCGGTGGGCAACCCGGTGTTCCAGGTCCCGCCCGTCGCGGGCATCGCTCCCCCGGTCGTCACCGCCGGACACGTCGGCGGCGTCAACAACGGCAATATCGGCATCAGCCTGCTGGGCGACTTCACCGGCGCCCCGCCGACCGCCGCCGCCGTGGGCGCGACCATCGACTGCGTGCGTGCCCTGTGCAATGCCACGGGCATCAACCCGCGGGCGGGCATCACCTATCGCAATCCGCAGGGCGGCGCGACGCGACCGATCATGGCGGTCTCGGGTCACCGCGACTGGGGCGGCACGGCATGCCCGGGCAACTCCTTCTACCCGCAGATGCAGTTCATCCGCGACCAGGCCGCGCGGGGCTGGGCCCCGACCGCCGTCTCCTCGGCGGCGTTCGGTTCCTGACGTCCGCGGCCCCGCCTCCGCGACGACAAGAGCGTTCCGGACACCCGCACCCGGGAAACGTGTTCGGGACGCTCTTCTCGTGGGGGCGGGACGTCGAGGGCGATCAACGAGGGAGCGACGGCCGGTCGCGGAGTAAGTCACGGCCGCACGACTGCACACGTAATTCCCCCTGCGCGAAGGGCTATCTCAGTCGACACCCCGTGTTCACTCGTCGGTGAACCGACCGTGGGCGACGCCGTCTAGCGTCACACCGGCAAGAAGCGCCCGGATACCCCGGGTAGCCAGCCCACACCCCACGAGGTTCCCCATATGCGCAGCACACGTGCCCTGTCCACGGTCGGAGCCACCGCGCTCGGCTGTCTCCTCACCGCGTCCGTCACCGTCTCGGCGGCGCCGACCGGCTCGCTCGGCGCCGGCGGCCCGCTGGGGTCGCTCGACGTCGTCGGCTCGCTGGACCCGAGCGAGGGCGAGTTCGATCTCCAGGCCCACCGGGGCGGCGTGGGCCTCCACGTGGAGAGCTCCCCGCAGGCGTTCTCCCACGCACTTGAGCTGGGCGTGACCACTCTGGAACTGGATACCCAGGTCACCGCCGACGGCGAGGTCGTGGTCACGCACGACCGTCGCCCCCGGACGGACGTCTGCCAGGACACCGAGCCCGTCACGGCCGGCGACCCCCTGTTCCCGTACATGGACAACTACATCCACGAACTGACCCTCGCGCAGGTCCGGACCCTGGACTGCGGGTCGATCCGGCGCCCCGGGTACCCCGATCAGCAGACCCACCCGGGCCAGCAGATGATGCTCCTCTCCGAGCTCTTCGACCTGGTCAAGGCTCACGGGGCCGACGGGCCGGACGGGGTGCGGATGAACATCGAGACGAAGGTCGAGGCCGGCGCCCCGTCCGAGACCGCGCCGCGCGAGGAGTTCGTCTCGGCCGTCCACCGGGAGATCGCGGCGTCGGGCCTCGAGCACCAGATCACCATCCAGTCGTTCGACTGGGGTGCGCTGATGGCCATGCACGAGCTCGCCCCGGGCCTGCCGCTCGTCGCCCTGACGAACCACGACTTCCTCGGCATCGGCGCCGAGACGCCCTCTCCGTGGCTCGGCGGGATCGACATCGCGGACTTCGACGGTGACGGCGTCGCCGCCGCGGCGTCCATCGACGGCGTCGTCGCATACTCACCGGTCGCCACGCACCCGGACCAGGGCTGCACTGTCGGTGTGAACACCTGCCGGCCGTACGTCACCCGGGACATGGTCGACAGGGCCCATGCGCACGGGCTGGAGATTATCCCGTGGACGGTGAACAACGTGCCGACCATGGAGTACCTCATGGACGTCGGCGTCGACGGGATCATCACCGACTACCCGAACCTGCTGCGGGACCTCATGGCCGAGCGGGGACTGTCGCTCCCGAGGCAGTACACCGCCGAGGGGTGAGCTGACCGCCGGGTCCGCCACACCGACGAGCGAGCCGTCACTCCGGTCAGCGTTTCCCCAGGTGGGGATCCGCTGGAAGGTGCCGGAGTGACGGCTCGCAGGGTCAGGCTGCTCGCGGGGCCAGACGGCTCGCGGGGTCAGACTGCTCGCGGGGTCAGACTGCTCAGTCGCGGGCGCGCGAGGGGATCAGCATGCCGAGCACCCAGTTGACCAGGCCGATCACGATCGCGCCGAAGAAGGCCGCCCAGAACCCGCTCACCACGTACTGCGCTCCGAAAGGCTGGAACGTCGTGGTGATCCACCCGGTGATCATGAGCATCAGCGCGTTGACCACCAGCAGGAACAGCCCCAGCGTGAGGATGGTCAGCGGCAACGAGAGCAACTGCACGATCGGCTTGACCACCGCGTTGATCAGGGTGAACACCACGGCCACGATGAGCAGCGCGGCGATGGTCGGCACGCTCACCTCGTTGTCTGCGCTGCCGGCGGCGGTCCCGGCGTCCGCAGCGGGTTCGTACAGGGAGATCCCCGGCACGATCAGGGTCGCCACCCACAGGGCGACGGCGTTGACGATCAGCCGCAGTACCAGCGCCATCGGAAGAGTCAGCTCCTCACATACTCATCGGCCACGTCGAGCGCGCGGTCGAAGATGTCCAGCCCCTCGTGGGCCTCGTCGGGGGTGATGATGCACGGCGGCACCACGTGGAAGCGGTTGTAGTTCATGAACAGCAGCAGGCCGTCCTTCTTCGCCGCTCCGAACGTGCGGGCCATGGCCTCCGATGATCCACCGTAGGGGGCGAGGGGCTCGCGCGTCTCGCGGTCGGCCACCATCTCCACCGCCCAGAACACGCCGAGGCCGCGGACCTCACCGATCGACGGGTGCTTCTCGGCGAGTTCGCGCAGGCGCGGACCGATCACGTCCTCGCCGATCATCTTCGCGTTCTCGACGATCTTCTCGTCGCGCATGAGGTTGATGGTCGCGACGACCGACGCGCAGGCCAGCGGGTGTCCGGCGTAGGTGAGGCCGCCGGTGTACGGCGTGGTCTCGAACGACGCGGCAATCCGGTCGTGGAGGATGACGCCGCCGAGCGGGACGTACCCGGAGTTGGAGCCCTTGGCGAAGGTGATGAGGTCGGGTGCCCAGTCGTCGTCGCCGGACCGGAAGTTGTCGAGGGCCAGCCACTCGCCGGTGCGGCCGAACCCGGACATGACCTCGTCGCAGATCATGACGATCCCGTACTTGTCGCAGATCTCACGCACGCCACGGAGGTAGTCGGCCGGCGGGACCATGATGCCGACGGTGCCGGGCACCGACTCGATGATGAGCGCGGCGAAGTGGTCGGGCCCCTCGAGCCCGATGAGCGAGTCCAGATGCTCGAGCGCACGGTCGCATTCCTGCTTGGAGTTCTCCGCGTAGAACTGCGAGCGGTACAGGAACGGGGCGTGGAAGTGCACGGCGCCGGTGTTGCCGAGGTCGTTGGCCCAGCGGCGCGTGTCGCCCGTGAGGTTCATCGAGGTGGTGGTGGCGCCGTGGTAACTGCGGAACGCCGAGAGGGTCTTGTGCCGGCCGGTGTGGCGGCGGGCCATGCGGACGGCGTGCTCGACGGCCTCGGTGCCGGCGTTGGTGAAGAACACGCGGTTCATCCCGGCGGGCGCGACCTCGGCGACGAGGCGGGCGGCCTCGGCGCGGGCGGCGTTGGCGTGCGCCGGGTTGATGGTGCACAGCTCGGCGGCCTGGTCCTGGATCGCCTTGACGACCACCGGATGCTGGTGGCCGATATTGGTGTTGACCAGCTGGGACGTGAAGTCGAGGAGGCGGTTCCCGTCGCCGTCGGTCAGATGGCAGCCCTCGGCGGCGGTGACGACCATCGGATCGGTCGTGCCCCAGGCCGACCACGGGGCCAGGACGTGGGCACGTTCCTTCTCGTAGACCTCTCGGGCGGCGGCGTTCTGGGGTGCGGGCACGGGGAAGTACTCCTGTGGTCGACGGCGTTGTCCACGGCCATCATGTCAGTTCCGCGCCGCCCTCCCGGACGAGCGCTCCACGATGCGGAATCAGCTGCTGCGGCCGCCGTCGCCCGGTGCGTAGACCGACGCCGTCAGAAGAGCGCCTCCTGCGCACTGTCCACGGCCTGGGCGCCGGCGACGGGCCGGCCGGGGGCGACGTCGGCGAGCATCTCCTCGAACCGGGCGTACGGCACCAGCTCGAGCCCCTTCTTCCGCGCGAACGCGGTGCGTCCGCGCACCGCGCCGGGTGCGTCGCACACCGCGAGTGAGGTGCGAGACGAGATGCGGTCGGCCACGTAGAGACCGGCGTCGACGACGAGGGAGACGATCTCCTCCGGGTCGCGATCCACGTCCTGCGTGAAGACCACCTCCATGCCCTGCACCAGCCCGCCGCCGCGCTTCAGCCTCCCGGCCGGCCGCCACAGCCTGGGTGCGGCGAGGGCATCCGCCCACACCGTGGACACCAGATACCCGGTCTCGGGGTGGGCCACCATGGCGTCGAGTTCGCGGACCGAGGGGCGCACGCCCTTCGCGGCGGCCACCTCGAGCAGTCCGGCGAACACCCCGGCCAACACGAGGGCGTCATCGTGGGCGTCGTGCGCGGCCCGCTGCACCACCCCGAAGTGGGCGGCGAGCGTCGACAGTTTGAGGTCGGCGGTGGACAGGTGCAGCCGACCGGCGAAGTCCAGGGTGCACAGGAACCGCTCGAGCGGCGCCGGGAGTCCTGCCCGGCGGGCCTCGGCCGCGAGGAACGACGCGTCGAAGGCGGCGTTGTGGGCGACGACCGTCCTCCCGTCGAGCACCCGGTCCAACTCCGCGGCCACGTCCGGGAAGCGTGGTTTGCCGGCGAGGAGGGCCGGGGTGAGGCCGTGCACGTGGACGGGCCCCGGGTCCACCCCGGGGTTGAGCAGGGTCGCGAACTCCTCGACCACCTCGCCGTCGTCACCCATCACCACGGCGGCCACCGACAACACCCGGTCGACCGCCGGCGTCATCCCCGACGTCTCGACGTCCACCACGACCCAACCCGACATGCCCACCATCGTCCCAGACCCCTACGACATCCCGGCCGGCACAAGACCCTCTCGGCGTTCC
>NZ_KV823988.1:0-1424 GCF_001815995.1 Dietzia sp. HMSC21D01
CGAGCTCGAGCGGGCGCGCAAGCGCGAGTCCAAGCTCGTGGCGGTGTTCTCCGCGATCGATGCCCGCGCGGATGCCGAAGCCGCCCTGGGGGAGGCGCTGATCGAGCTGAAGGACCTCGGCGTCGCCCAGTCCGATCTGGCCGAGATGACTGGACTGTCCGCCCGAGAAGTCGGTGCCGCGATCCGCGCCGCGAAGGACCACACCGCCACCGGGGACTCCACGCCGGACACCGGTGACGAGCACGCGCCGGACACGACCTCGGACCACAACGGTGACCAGTCACACTGACCTTCACGGAAGCCTCGCGGGCGTCGAGGTCCCCCTGCCGGGCCTGGAACTAGTCGCGCCGGCCCCGGTCCCGTCGGGCGCGGTGCGGCGGTCGCGCCCCTACAGTGCGACTCTGCCACCCACCCGCGCGGCGATCGACGCGTTCTGGTCCCGCGTGGTCAAAGCACCCGGCAACGGGTGCTGGTTCCTCATCGCAGCGATCAGTGGTGTCGACGGATATACGCGGCTTACCTGGCGACACAATGGGGTCAGTCGCACCGAGTCCGGGCACCGCTTCGCGTTGTTGTTGGCTGGCGAACTCGGCGACGGAGTCGTGGCTGAGCACCGCTGCAACGAACCCCTGTGCGTGCGTGTCGACCCGGGGCATGTCGTGGCCTCCACCCAGTCAGCAAATCTGCGCTACGCCGTCGCGTGCGGTCGCACCGGCGCCATCCGCAACCCCGACCAACACACCAACCGCTACGCGCGCTCCGTGGCGGTGCGAGACGCACTCGCCTCCGGCTGGGACGCGCGCGCATACTCCCGCGCCTGCGGCAACGCAGCACCCCTCGATACACCCTCACTGTTCTAGAGGTTTGGGAGTACAGTCATCCGCAGATAAGGCCCCGCCGGCGGCGGGGCCTTCGTCGATGGACAGGCCAGTCGGGATGTGTCAGCGGTTTGCCGCTGGTCGACGTTGTCGGCGCAGCTGTCGGTACGGCTTCGCCGTCCATCGCAGCGGGGTCCTACTGATCGATCACCCACAGTGCTATCCGCGACCGGTAGTACGCGCCCATATCGCAGGGTGAACGACTAACGCGTAACGAACCACGCCAGCAGTCCCACCGCCGCGACCGCTGGCGCCCACGAACCGCGGGCGGTGCGCAGCGCGTTGGGGCTGAAGCTATCCGGCGGTGAGGTTGTAGGTATCCAGCACGGCCGCCAATGCGGCATTGTCGGCCGGCGGCGCGACCGGTTGGCCCGGGCCTGCGGCCAGAGCGTCGGCGACGTCGTCGCGCAGCCACACCGCCCAGCAGGACCACTGCGTGCCATGTTTGGAGAAGTAGTGCACGCCCAGTGCTCGCGCGCCGCCCACCAGTGGGGCGGTCGCCAGCGCCCCGGCCAATTCGGTCGTCAGATGACGGTCCCCGCTTCG
>NZ_KV823989.1:0-24769 GCF_001815995.1 Dietzia sp. HMSC21D01
GAGCCCGCCGGACGTCCCGCGCCGCGTGCGGGCCGCTGGTGGCGCCCGATCGTCCTGGCCTCCGTCGCCGCGTGCGCCGCCTGCGGGCTGATCTACGAACTCGCTCTCCTCACGCTCGCGACCACCGTCCAGGGCGGCGGGATCGTCGCCACGAGTCTCGTGGTGGCCGGGTACGTCGCGGCCCTCGGTCTCGGCGCGCTGCTGGCCAAGCCGTTCGTCGACCGCCCGGCGTCGAGTTTCATCGGCGTCGAGGCGACGCTGGGGCTCGTCGGAGGAGTGTCGGCGACAGCCCTCTACGTGACGTTCACGACCCTCGGGTCGGACGCGGCATCTATGGTCACGCTCGTGGTGGCCACCGCCGCGATCGGGATGCTGGTGGGCGCAGAGGTCCCGCTGCTCATGTCCCTGCTGCAGACCGGTCGGCGGACCGGGTCGGCCGAAGCCGGTCGGGTGCTGGCCGATCTCAACGCCGCCGACTACCTGGGCGCGCTCGTCGGGGGACTGCTGTGGCCGTTCCTGCTCCTGCCGTCGTTAGGGATACAGCAGGCCGCCGCCATCACGGGGTTGGTCAACGTCGCCGCCGCGGCGGTGTTGCTCACGCTCGCGTTACGGGGCCTGCTGTCCCGGGCGCAGACCGTCGTCGCGGCGCTGTCGCTGACACTGGTCGCGGCCCTGCTGGGCACGCTGGTCGTCGCTCTCGACGGCGTCACCGAGTGGTCGAGGGCCAAGCTCTACCCGGACCCGGTGCTCTCCCACACCCAGTCCGCGTACCAGGAGATCGTCGTCACCAGGGCGCGTTACAACGGGCGTACCGACCGCCGACTGTACCTCGACGGCACCCTCCAGTACTCGAGCCTCGACGAGTACCGGTACACCGAGGCGTTGGTCCAGCCCGCCGTGGCGAACCGGCCCGGCGACGTCCTGGTGCTCGGGGGCGGCGACGGTCTGGCGGCCCGGGACCTCCTGGCCGTGCCCGGGGTCCGGCGGGTGGTCCAGGTGGAGCTCGACCCGGCCGTTCTGGATATCGCCCGCACCGAACTGCTCCCGGACAACCGGGGGTCTCTCGACGACCCGCGGGTGGAGGTCGTGGTGGACGACGCCTTCGCGTGGCTGCGCCGGGGCGGCGACAGGGCGGTGCCGCCGGGCGGTTTCGGGGCGGTGCTCGTGGATCTGCCCGACCCGCGCAACGCCGCCCTGTCCCGCCTGTACTCCGAGGAGTTCTACGGCCTCGTACGCGGGGTGACCGGCGAGAACGGTCTGATGGTCGTCCAGTCGGGGAGCCCGTTCTCCACGCCGCGGCAGTTCTGGAGGACGGTGGCCACGGTGGGCTCGGCCGGGTGGGGGACGACCCCGTATCACGTCCATGTCCCGACGTTCGGGGACTGGGGCTTCGTCCTGGCCTCGGCCGACGGTGACGCCCCGGATCTCCGGCTACGCCCCGACGTCGGTGGACTGAGGTTCCTCGACCCCGGAACCCTCGAGGCCGCCGGCCGCTTCGGGCGCGACGTGGCGCCGATGCGGCTCGAGCCCTCCACACTCGACCGGCCACGGATCCTCGACGACGCCCGGCTGGGCTATGAACGGTGACCGACGCGGCGCCGGTGCGCGGCCCGCGGGGGAACACGGTGCGCGGCCCGCGGGGGAACACGGGGCGTGGCCCGCGGGGGAACACGGGGCGCGGCCCGACCGTTGTACCCCGATGAAGGCGGGCCGACAGAGTGGACACGGGCGAGGAGGGGCACATGGCGGATGAGCGCGGGCCACGGACCGCACGGGACCGGATCGTGTCCGATGTCGACCTCATGTGCCGGGGCGAGGGCCGACCACCGGTCGCCGAGCTGTCCGACCGGTCGGCGTTGCTCGTCGCCTGCGGCCTCGTCGAACCGCGGATCTGCGATGTGGTGCTGGCCCGGCTCCACCGCAACCTCCCGTTCCCCACGGTCGGTGGTTTCCACCAGGTGCGCATCATCGAGGAGCAACGGCACGATCTGAGGAGGACGATCGACAGCCCCGCGCCGTCGATGCTGCGGATGGCCCTCCGCACCCGCCTGGCCGACCTCGACCGCAGATACCTGGTGATGCGCACGGGCTTCACCCGGGGGACCGGGGTGTGGGCGTTCCGGGTCAAGGACATCCGCGCCGACCGCCGCCGCGGCGTGCATCTGGACACCGATGACCGCGGGCGGCTCTTCGACGCGCTGGCCTCGACGCCGACCATGGCGCCGGTGCCCCTGGTGCCCCGAACGCTCGGCGAACTGGGCACGGTCGCCGCGGCCTACGGCCAGCGCGAGATGGGCCGGGTGGTGCTGCCGCAGCGCGTGCAGAACGCAGTCGCGTCGCTACCGTCGCTGCCACGGATCCGCGCGGACCGTCGCCGGATCCCGGAGATGTACACCGCGATGTTGATGGAGGTGGGCGGGCTCTACGACCGGCTACAACGGGCGTACGGCCGGGGCGGACGCGCGGTGGAGGAGATCCGCCTGCAGTTCGACGCCGAGACCGAGGTCGTGGGACTCGCGGGTGATCTGTGCCGACTGCGCGAGGCCTCCGCCTCGGCGGGTGTGCCTCCGGCTCGCGACGGCTTCACCACGCTGACCGGACTCGGCGCCTCCATCGACGGAGTGTGGGCCGAGGTGGTCGATCGCGCGGTCGCGTTCCGTGAGCTCGTCGAGTCGGTGGAGACCCGCGCCGAGACCGCGGTGGCCGAGGCGGAGAGGCTCGCCGGAATCGCCCGCGACAACGGCGTCCGGCCCCCGACCGCAGCCCACCGCCCGACGCCCGCCGACCTCGCGGCCGAGCACCTCGCGGCGCGCGCGGGGGACCGGATGCTCTCGACCGAGGCCATGCGCCGACTACGGGGGCAGATCGACCCCGATCGCTGATGCGGCGACCGGCGGGCCGCGGCCCCGACGGTGCCGGGCCCTGCGTACGGTGGGGGCAACTGTTCGTGACCGGGAAGGACTCCACGCGTGGGACTGGCCAACCGCTTCTGGAAGCTGATGGGCTCCACCCAGGGACGCGACACGTCGCGCGCCCAGAGCGCGGTCGAGGCCTCGCACGGGTTCGACGACTGGGCGGCGGGACTGGACGACGGCGAGTTCGCGGACGCCGCCCACGGCCTGCGCCTCTTCGGTGATGCGCCGGAGGATCTCGCGCGGTTCCTCGCCCTGGCGAGGGAGGCGGCCGGCCGGGCCGTCGGCCTACGCCCGTTCGACGTACAGCTCCAGGGCGCTCTCCGGATGTTCGCCGGCGACGTCGTGGAGATGGCCACGGGCGAGGGCAAGACGCTGTCCGGCGCCGTGGCGGCGGCCGGGTACGCACTGCAGGGACACACCGTCCACGTCATCTCGGTCAACGACTACCTCGCGGCCCGCGACGCCCGGTGGATGGGACCGATGCTCGAGCTGCTGGGCCTGTCGGTCGGCCACGTCACGGAGTCGTCGACGCGTGACGAGCGCCGCGCGGCCTACGCCTGCGACATCACCTACGGTTCGGTGTCCGAGATCGGGTTCGACGTCCTGCGCGAGCAACTCGTGACCGATCCCGCCGACCTCATCTCGCCGACCACCGACGTCGCCCTCGTGGACGAGGCGGACTCCGTCCTGGTCGACGAGGCGTTGGTTCCCCTGGTGCTCGCGGGATCCACGTCCGGTGAGGCGCCGACGGGGGAGGTCCTGGCGGCGGTGCGGAAGCTACGACCCGGCCGCCACTACGAGACGGATTCAGAGCGTCGCAACATCTTCCTCACCGACGACGGGGCGGAGGCCATCGAAACCGAACTCGGGATCGAGGACCTCTACGACGCCGACCACGTCGGCACGACCCTGGTCCAGGTCAACGTCGCCCTGCACGCGTGCTTCCTGTTGCGCAGGGACGTCGACTACATCGTCCGCGAGGGCCGGGTCCAGCTCGTCAACGCCTCCCGTGGACGCGTGGCCGAACTCCAGCGATGGCCGGACGGGCTCCAGGCCGCGGTGGAGGCCAAGGAGGGCGTCGCGGTCTCCGAGGCGGGACAGATCCTCGACAGCCTCACGGTCCAGGCGTTCATCGGCCGATATGACAAGGTGTGCGGCATGACCGGCACCGCGCTGGCCGCAGGTGCGCAGCTGCGCGAGTTCTACTCCCTCGGGGTGTCCCAGATCGAGCCGAACACGCCCAACATCCGTGTCGACGAAGCCGACCGCACCTACATCGACAACGACAGCAAGAACCGCGCGCTGGTCGAGCACATCGCCGCCGTCCACGCCACCGGGCAGCCGGTGCTGGTCGGCACCCACGACGTGGCCGAGTCCGAGGCGTTGGCAGCCCGGCTCGCGGAAAAGGGCGTCCGGTGCTCGGTTCTCAACGCCAAGAACGACGAGGAGGAGGCGTCCATCATCGCGGAGGCCGGCGACGTCGGGCACGTCACCGTCTCCACGCAGATGGCCGGCCGCGGGACGGACATCCGGCTCGGCGGATCCGACGAGGCCCGGCGCGACGAGGTCGTCGCGCTCGGCGGACTCCACGTCGTGGGCACGGGCCGGCACCGCACCGAGCGGCTGGACAACCAACTGCGGGGCCGGGCCGGGCGTCAGGGCGATCCGGGCAGTTCTGTCTTCTTCGCAGCGATGGACGATCCGGTGGTGACGTCGGCGCTCGAGCCGGAGAAGATCCCCACCGCCCACGACAGGATCACCGGGCTGCTCAAGGGCAATCGGGGGCGGGACGCCGTCGACCACGCGCAGCGGGTCACCGAGGGGCAGATGCTGGAGATCCACGCCAACACCTGGCGGTACAGTCGGCTCCTCGCCGAGCAGCGCGAGATCCTCGCCGAGCGCAGGAGCGCTCTGCTCCGCACGGAGAAGGCGTTCGAGGAGCTCACCGCGCATGATCCCGAGCGGAGTGCGCGGCTGGTGGAGGCACACGGACGCGACGCGGTGGTCCGGGGGTGCCGCGAGATCATGCTGTGGCACCTCGACCGTGGCTGGGCTCGTCACCTGGAGACGATGACCGACGTCCGCGAGTCGATCCACCTCCGCGCCCTCGGCCGGGAGAACCCCCTCGACGAATTCCACCGCATCGCGATCGACCACTTCCGCGATCTCGCGGCAGACGCGGTCCGCGAGTCGGAGGCCACGTTCGCGGAGATCGAGTTCACTGCCGACGGAGTCGATCTGGAGGCCAATTCCATGGCGCGCCCCACGTCGACCTGGACGTACATGGTGCACGACAACCCGATGGCTGCCGGCGGTAGCGTCTTCTCCGGGATGATGTCGACGTTCCGATGAGTGCGGCACGCGAGGGAGGGCGCGAGACCGACCTGAGGGAGTGGCGAACCGGCGAGGCTCGGGTTCTGGGCGCCCGCATCCCGCCACCGCGGGGCGGGCATCTGTCCGCGGCGGTCCCGCCCGGCCTGGGGCCCGAGATCCCATCGCGCGACCCGCGGGTCAGCGACCGCTTCTGGACCCTGCCCAACGCGATCTCGCTGGGTCGGATCGCCCTCATCCCCGTGCTGATCGTCAGCATCCTCGTGTGGGACGACGCGATGCTGGCGCTGTGGCTCCTCGGCGTCCTGGTCGTCTCGGACTGGCTGGACGGCAAGATCGCGCGACTGTGGAACATGCGCTCGACGTGGGGGGAGCGGCTCGACCCCATCGCCGACCGGATCCTCGTGGCGGCGGTTCCGGTCACGTTCGCGCTGGCGGGTTTCATCCCCGCGTGGATCGTCGTCGTGCTCGTCGCCCGCGACCTGCTGCTGGTGACCACCCTGCCGGTCTACCGCCGGCGCGGCCTCGACCCGGAGGTCACGTACCTCGGCAAGGCGGCGACGTTCGCGCTGTTCTGGTCGTTCCCCTTGCTGCTGGCCGGCTACGCGGACGCGCCCGGCGGCGAGGGGTTCCAGATCATCGGCGAGGCATGCCTCTACTGGGGTGTCGGTCTGTACGTCTGGAGCGGTGGCATCTACCTGTGGCAGGCACTGAACATCGTCCGCGCGGTTCCCCTCCGCCGGGCTCGATCGGCTGCTGTGGGCGGGCGCGACGGTGTGTAATGTCGCCAGATGGAATTCGTAGTGAGCCACTCGAGAAGGGCGCGTCAGTGAGCGATCAGAACATCCCCGACCAGCTCCGGTACACCGATGAGCACGAGTGGGTGGAACGGGTGTCGGACACGCGGGTGCGTATCGGCATCACCGAGTACGCGCAGTCGAAGCTCGGCGACATCGTGTTCGTCCAGCTGCCCGACGTCGGGGGCGAGACGGAGTCGGGTGAGCCGTTCGGCGAGGTCGAGTCACCCAAGAGCGTCTCCGACCTGTACGCGCCGCTCAGCGGCAAGGTCGTCGAGGTGAACACCGCGCTCGAGACGTCCCCCGAGCTGGTCAACTCCGACCCGTACGGGGAGGGATGGATCGTCGTTCTCGAGATCGCCGATATCGAGGACCTTGAGGCCCAGCTCGAGCAGACGCTGGACTCCGACGGGTACGCGAAGATCACGGAGAGCTGAGCGGATCGCCGACGCCCCCGGACCCCGCGGGCGACGACTCCGACATAGAATCAACTGCACCGTACGGTGAGCCCGCTGACGGGCTCGGACGAGGAGAGACCAACGTGACCGAGAACAAGAACATGCCCGAGGCGACCGCCGAGACCACCTCCGTGTTCCGTGCCGAACTCCTCAACGAGTCCGATCAGCAGTCGGCGCAGTCCGATTCCGCGGTGACGGGTGTCGAGGGTCTCCCCGAGGGGCAGGCCCTGCTCGTCGTCAAGCGCGGCCCCAACGCGGGTTCGCGGTTCCTTCTCGACCAGAGCACCACCTCCGCCGGTCGTCATCCGGACAGCGACATCTTCCTCGATGACGTGACCGTGAGCCGTCGGCATGCGGAGTTCCGCAGTGAGGGCGAGACCTTCACCGTCGTCGACGTGGGCTCGCTCAACGGCACCTATGTCAACCGTGAGCCCGTCGACTCCGCGTCGCTGTCCAATGGTGACGAGGTCCAGATCGGCAAGTTCCGCCTGGTGTTCCTGACGGGTACGCCCGGGCAGTGACAGCCGCCGGACAGGGCGCCCCGAAAGAGGAGGAGTTCCTCTCCATCGGAGGTGTCATCGCACTTCTGAGTCCGGAGTTCCCGGACCTCACGGTGTCGAAGGTCCGGTTCCTCGAGAACGAGGGGCTGGTCACCCCTGAGCGCACGGCGAGCGGTTACCGGCGCTTCAGCGTCGAGGATCGGGAGCGCCTGCGGTACGTCCTGACCGCCCAGCGCGACAGGTACCTGCCGTTGAAGGTGATCCGCCAGGAGCTCGACGCCCTCGACGCGGCGATCGCCGACGGGTCGACCACGGCGCTCCGGCCGCGGCCCGGCGCAGACGGCGTGCCCGGGTCGACGCCGGACGATTTCCGCAGCGACACCGTCAAGCGTCTCACCCGGGAGAACGTCATCGAACAGTCCGGCGTCGACGCCGGGCTCGTGGACGCTCTCGTCGACGCCGGCCTGATCGCCGCGGGGCCCGGTGGGTTCTATGATCCCGAGGCGGTCCTCATCGCCCGCACCGCGCACGATCTCGCCACCCACGGGGTGGACGTACGCCACCTGCGGAGCTTCAGGACCGCGGCCGATCGTCAGACCGGGCTGATCACCCAGATCGCCGGCCCGGTAGCCCGCCAGGGCGACGCGGACGCCCGGGACCGGGCCGCCGAGCTGGCGCGGGAGATCGCCGCACTGTCGGTGTCGTTGCACTCGACCCTGGTGACCGTGGCCGTGAGGCACGCACTGGAGCCCTGAGGGCCCCGCGTCCGCTCGCGCCGAACCGGATCAGGGCTACGCTGGTGACGTGGGAGAGGCGGAGAACATGGGGAAGAACATGCGAGAGGTCGACGTCGTCGGTATCCGTTTCGAGGAGCCGGAGTACGCGCCCGTACTGATCCTGCACGAGAAGGACGGTGGGCGGTACGTGCCGATCTGGATCGGCGCGTCCGAGGCCGCGGCGATCAGTCTCCAGCAGCAGGGGGTCCAGCCGAGCAGGCCGTTGACCCACGACCTGCTGGCCACGCTTCTCGAGACGTTCTCCCACCCTCTGGAGAAGGTCGAGATCATCGGGGTGTCGGAGGGGACGTTCTTCGCGGAACTGGTGTTCGCGAACACCCGTGTGTCGGCGCGCCCGTCCGACGCGGTCGCTGTCGCGCTCCGCACGGCCTCGCCCGTCCTGGTCAGTCCCGAGGTGCTCGACGAGGTCGGCATCTCGCTCGTCGAGCAGGGCGAGGAAGAGGTCGAGGCCTTCCGTGAGTTCCTGGACCAGGTGAGCCCGGACGACTTCCTCGGAGGCGGCGGGCCGGCCGAGAATCCCGGCGGATCCACCTCCTGAGCAGCGGATTCGGCGGTCCCTCCAGTCACTGCTGCACCAACTCGCAGGTGACGAATGAGCCTAAAGTTCAACTTGAGGTTGAGGTTTACCGCGTGTCCTATTGATAGTGGACCGCGGCGGGCATAGCGTTGCCCCCAGTGAACTACACCGATGGTGTTCACGCGTCCAGGATCCGGGTCTCGTCCCGGTACCGTGCCGCCCCGAACGAGGCGGCACCCGCAGCTTGAGGGAGCAATCGTGGCCGACCACACCCGGGTCTCGGAGCCGTCCGACGCCGTACCGAACACGCCGAGCCTCTTCGGTGACGCCGTCGAGGGGACGCAGGCGTCCTTCGACGAGGTGCAGCCCGGACTGTTCCCCGACGACGGGATCCCGGACGGCACCAGCGGGTACCGGGTGCCCATCGCGTGCCAGATCGCCGGTATCACCTACCGTCAGCTCGACTACTGGGCACGCACCGACCTCGTCGTGCCGTCGATCCGGAACGCCGCCGGATCGGGCAGCCAGCGCCTCTACTCGTTCAAGGACATCCTGGTCCTCAAGATCGTCAAGCAGCTGCTGGACACCGGGATCTCCCTGCAGAACATCCGCAAGGCCGTCGATCAGATCAGGTCGCGGGGTGTGGAGGACCTGGCCACCATCACCCTGTTCTCCGACGGCCGGACCGTATTCGAGTGCACGTCCAAGGAGGAGGTCTTCGACCTGCTCCAGGGCGGCCAGGGGGTGTTCGGCATCGGGATCGGCGGCGCGATGCGTGAGCTCGCCGGCTCGATCTCCGAGTTCCCCGCGGAGACGGTGACCGAGGACGACATCGTCGCGCCCGTGGAGGACGAGCTCGCCGCTCGCCGCCGGGCCCGCGCCTCACGCCGTACCGGCTAGTCGGCCGTCGTCGTCTAGACTCGGCGGTGCGTTCACGCGTCCCACGGGAGAGCTCCGCGGCCATGGCCGCGGGCGCCGAAGGAGCAACTCCTCTCCGAGAATCTCTCAGGCACCCGGACCGTGCGGTCGTCGAACGCCTCTGGAGAGCGGTGGAACAGACCACCCGCCCACGGGGAAAGCGGGGGTCCGTCGTGAGGGTCCCGCGAATCTCTCAGGCGCCGGCACCCGTCCGGCAGGGGACAGAGCGGAGAGGGAGCACCGGCCCGCAGGCCGCCTGTCCGGGCGGCCCCGCCACCTGAGGAGCACCTGTGACGACGACCCCCCACACTGCCCGGACCGGAGGCGAGTTCGTCGCCCGCCATCTGGGCCCCGATGCCGAAGGACTCGCGCGGATCCTGGACACCATCGGCGTCGGCTCCCTGGACGAGCTCGCCGAGCGCGCCGTCCCCTCGGTCATCCTCGACGAGGTCGGCTCGGACGGACGGGCGGCAGGCATCAACGCGCTCCCGGAGCCGCTGTCGGAAGCCGACACCCTCGCGGCGCTGCGGGCGCTGGCCGACCGCAACACCGTCGCGGTGTCCATGATCGGGCAGGGCTACTACGACACCCTCACGCCGCCGGTGCTGATTCGCAACATCATCGAGAGCCCGGCCTGGTACACCGGCTACACCCCGTACCAGCCGGAGATCAGCCAGGGCCGTCTCGAGGCGCTGCTGAACTTCCAGACGATGGTCTCGGACCTGACCGGCATGGACATGGCCAACGCCTCCATGCTCGACGAGGGGACCGCCGCGGCCGAGGCCATGACGATGCTGCGACGGGCCAACCGCTCGTCCAAGAGCCCCCGCTTCGCCGTCGACGCCGACATCTTCCCCCAGACCGCGGCGATCCTCGCCACCCGCGCCGAGCCCCTCGGCATCGAACTGGTCACGGCGAACCTCGTCGACGACGGGCTCCCGGACGGCGAGTTCTTCGGGGCCCTGGTCCAGACCCCCGGTGCCTCCGGCCGCGTCGCCGACGTGGCGCCCCTCATCGAGAAGTGCCACGAGCGCGGCGTCATGGTCGCCGCGGGCGTCGACCTGCTGGCCGCGACGGTCCACACGCCGGCGGGGGAGAAGGGCGCGGACGCGTGCTTCGGCACCACGCAGCGGTTCGGCGTCCCCATGGGTTTCGGCGGGCCCCACGCCGGGTTCCTGGCGTGTCGCTCCGCGCACGCACGCAATCTCCCCGGCCGGCTGGTCGGTGTCTCGACGGACGAGGACGGGCGCGTCGCCTACCGACTGGCCCTGCAGACGCGGGAGCAGCACATCCGTCGCGAGAAGGCCACGTCCAACATCTGTACCGCGCAGGTCCTGCTGGCCGTCCTCGCGGCGATGTACGCCTCCTACCACGGCGCGGAGGGCCTCACGGCCATCGCCCGGCGCGTCCACGCCCATGCCGCCGCGCTCGCCGACGGACTCCGCGCCGCCGGGGTGGAGGTGCTGCACGACGCGTTCTTCGACACCGTCCGCGCCCGCGTGCCGGGCCGCGCCGACGAGGTGCTCGGCGCTGCCGCCGCGCGCGGCGTGAACCTGTGGAAGGTCGACGACGACACGGTGTCCGTCTCGTGTGACGAGGCCACCACCGCCGAGCACGTGGGGATCGTCCTCGACGCGTTCGGTGCCGACGCCGCCCGCACCGAGATCACGGTCGACCCGACCCACGGTGACCGCACGAGCGAGTTCCTGCAGCACGAGGCGTTCGTCCGCTACCGCACCGAGACGGCCATGCTGCGGTACCTCAGGGCGCTGTCCGATAAGGACATGGCGCTGGACCGGACCATGATCCCGCTCGGTTCGTGCACCATGAAGCTCAACGCCACCACCGAGATGGAACCGATCACGTGGCCGGAGTTCAACCGGCTCCACCCCTTCGCTCCGGCCGAGCAGACCGCCGGGATCCGCGAGCTGATCGGAGACGTCGAGCAGTGGCTGGTCGACATCACCGGTTACGCCGCCGTCAGCCTCCAGCCCAACGCCGGCAGCCAGGGCGAGTACGCGGGCCTGCTGGCCATCCGCGAGTACCACCGCTCCCGCGGCGACGACGACCGGACGGTCTGCCTCATCCCGTCCTCGGCGCACGGGACGAACGCGGCGTCGGCCGTGATGGCCGGCATGAAGGTGGTCGTGGTGGCCTGCCGCGAGAACGGCGACGTGGACGTCGACGACCTGCGGGCGAAGGTCGACAAGCACGGTTCCGAGCTGGCGGCGATCATGATCACCTACCCGTCGACCCACGGCGTGTACGAGCACGACATCGAGGACATCTGCGCGATCGTCCACGACGCGGGCGGCCAGGTCTACATCGACGGCGCGAACCTCAACGCGCTCGTGGGCGTCGCGCGTCCGGGCCGGTTCGGCGGCGACGTGAGCCACCTGAACCTGCACAAGACCTTTTGCATCCCGCACGGTGGCGGCGGACCGGGCGTCGGTCCGGTGGCTGTAGCCGAGCACCTGCGCGAGTTCCTCCCCGGCCATCCGCACGAGTCCGGGCTGGGCTCGGGCGGCGCGGTCTCGGCGGCGGCCTTCGGCTCCGCGTCGATCTTGCCGATCACCTGGGCCTACATCCGGATGATGGGCGCAGACGGCCTGCGCACGGCCACGCTGACCGCGATAGCGAGCGCCAACTACCTGGCCCGACGCATCGGCGAGCAATTCCCGGTCCTGTACTCCGGCGAGGGGGGCTGGGTCGCGCACGAGTGCATCCTCGACCTGCGCCCGCTCATCGACTCGGTCGGCATCTCGATCGACGACGTCGCCAAGAGGCTTGCCGACTACGGGTTCCACGCGCCCACCATGAGCTTCCCGGTGCCCAACACCCTGATGGTGGAGCCGACGGAGAGCGAGGACCTGGCCGAGCTCGACGCGTTCTGCGAGGCGATGGCGGCCATCCGCGCGGAGATCGACCGCGTCGCCGCCGGCGAGTGGACCGTGGAGGACAACCCGCTGCGCGGTGCGCCCCACACGGCCGAGAGCGTCTCCACCGACGAGTGGGACCACGCGTACCCGCGCAGTGTCGCCGGCTATCCCCTCGGTTCGGCCTGGCGGCCGAAGGTCTGGCCCGCCGTCCGCCGGATCGACGGCGCGCACGGAGACCGGAACCTCGTCTGCTCCTGCCCGCCCCTCGAGGCGTTCGCGCAGGACTGAGCGGCGGCCGCGGCCGGGCTCGGGGTCCGGGAAGTGTCGTACCCGTATGACACCGTGCGGGGCATGACCACCACCGGACCCCGCCTCGCGCCCGAACTACCCGCGGACTGTCTCGACTGGTGCCGCGCCCAGCCGCCCGCCCTGCTCGTCGCGGACGAGTACGTGGAGATCGACCTCGACCGCTGGAACCTCCGGCTCGCGGAGAGGGGGATCGACCTTCGTCTCGTCGCGGGAGGGCCCGACGGCGGGATCGTGCAGTCCGGGTCGGGCTACCTGCGCAGGAGTGATCTGTGGGCGGCGGGCCGCCGCGCCCGCGGTAGCCTGGAGGAATCCGTGGTGACGCTCTACATGTGCGCGGCCTGGCTATCCGCCCACCCGCTGCGGTCCGGCGTGAGGCGGGGGCTACCCGACTTCCGTGTCCCCGCCAGGGACCGTGCCGGGTGGCGTTCGGTGTCACCCCATGGTTTTCCCCTGGTGCTGCACGAGGTCGTGGACTGGCTCGACGCGCCGGTGGAGGCCATGAACCTGCTGCGTCACGGCGCGCCCGGGGGCGCGGGCCGCGGCGTCCCGGACCTGGGGTATCCGCTCGCCTCGCTCTACCTGTCCTCATTGGGCATGGCGTGGTCTGCGGAGAGCATCGTGCCGGTCGACCCCGCCGGGATCGGGACTCTGGTGCACGCCGGGTGGACCGAGATCGAGTCCTCCGCGCGGCTGACGCCCCGGCGCTACCAGCGTTACCTCGACGTGGTCGCCACGTGGGCGAGCGAGGCCGCGGTCGATCCGCTGGTAGTGGAGATGTGGCTGGTCCACGACTGGAACGAACGGCGCGCCCGGGAAGTCGCCCGCGGTGAGCCCCGGACCGGTTAGGGTCCGCGTATGGAACCACGCACAGTCTCAGTGGACGTCCCGGTCGGCGCGCTCGACGTGCTGGTCTGGGAGGGGAACGGCGGGGCGCCGGCCGAGGAGCCGGCGCGCACGGTGCTGGCACTGCACGGTTTCCCCGAATCGGCGTGGGAGTGGAAGGGTGTCGCGGAGAGTCTCGCCGGGCAGGGCGTGCGGGTGATCGCCCCGATGCAGCGCGGGTACTCACCCGATGCCCGGCCGGAAGGCGTCGATGCGTACGCGATCGAGCACCTGGCCGACGACGCGCTGGCGGTGATGGACCGCTTCGGGCTGGAGCGCGGGCACGTCCTCGGGCACGACTGGGGCGCGTGCGTCGCGTGGTGGCTGGCCGCCCACCACGCGAGCCGGGTCGCGAGCCTCACGGCCATCTCCGTGCCGCATCTCGGGGCGTTCGGCCACGCGATCAAGTCCGATCCCGACCAGCAGGCGCGGTCGGCCTACTTCGGACTGTTCCGGCAGGAGGGCAAGGCCGAGGACGTGCTGCTCGAAGGCGGGGCCCGCCGCCTGCGCGCCATGTTCGACGGGCAGGTCCCGGACGATCTCGTGGGCCGACACCTCGAGGTGCTCGGGGACCGGTCCGCCCTGACGGGAGCGCTCAACTGGTACCGCGCGATGAGACGCTACGAGCTGCCCGACGTCTCCGTCCCCACCACCTATCTGTGGGGCGGTCAGGATCCGGCGATCGCGCGGAGCGGGGCCGAGGCGACGGCGGCCAGGATGACGGGGGAGTACCGGTTCGTCCCGCTCACCGACCGAGGCCACTGGCTGCCCGAGGAGGACCCCGCGCTGGTTGCGCGCGAGGTCCTGGAACGGCTCGGCTGACCGCCGCCCGCCCGGCTCACCCCTGCCGGAGTTCGCGCTTGAGCAACTTGCCGGACTGGTTGCGGGGCAGCTCGTCGACGAACACGACGCGCTTGGGCACCTTGAACGGTGCCAGGTACTCTCGCGTGCCCGCGATGATCTCGTCCTCAGTGGCCTCCGCGCCGTCCTTGAGGACCACGACGGCAGTCACCGCTTCGATCCACTTCGGGTCGGGCGTACCGATGACCGCCACCTCCGCGACCCGCTCGTCCTGGTACACGGCGTCCTCGACCTCGCGGGAGGCCACCAGGACACCGCCGGTGTTGATGACGTCCTTGATGCGGTCGACGACCTCGATGTACCCCCCGGCGTCCCGCACGACGAGGTCCCCGGAATGGAACCACCCGTCACGGAACGCCTCGCGGGTGGCGTCGGGCTTGTTCCAGTAGCCCCTGCACAGCTGCGGGGAGCGGTAGACTACCTCGCCCCGCTCGCCGTCGGCGACCTCGAGTCCCGACTCGTCGACCACCCGGGCCTCGACGAAGAAGACCGGTCGACCCGCGCTGGCCGGCCTGTCGTCGTGCTCCTCGGGGCGCAGGACGCAGGCGAGCGGGCCGATCTCGGACTGGCCGAAACAGTTGTAGAACCCCAGTTCCGGGTACCTGGCCCGCAGGCGCTGCAGAACGGTCACGGGCATGATCGAGGCGCCGTACTGGGCCTTGCGGAGGCTCGACAGGTCGCGACGCTCGAGGTCCGGGTGGGACGCGAGGGGGACCCAGACGGTGGGTGCGAGGAACAGGGAGCCGATCCCGTCCTCTTCGATGCGGCGCAGGATCTCGGGGACGTCAGGGGCGGCCATCAGGTGCACGGTCGCGCCCAGTGACAGATACGGCATCGCGAACACGTGCATCGCCGCGGAGTGGTAGAGCGGCATGGTCACGAGCGGCTCGTCATCGGCGGTCAGATCAAGGGACAGGATGCAGCTGAGGTACTCGTGGACCAGCGCGGAGTGGGTCATCATCGCGCCCTTGGGCCGCGAGGTGGTACCCGAGGTGTACAGCAGCTGGGCGAGGTCGTCGCCGGAGGCGGGCGAGTCGACGGGCGTGACGTCGCCGGTCTCGAGTGCGGTACCCAACACGGTGCCGTCGGGTGCCTCGCCGGCGGCGGGCTGCAGCGCGAGGGGTGTCAGGGCGGGCAGGCCGTCGAGGACCGCATCGAGAGTGGGCGCCTGGGCGGGGTCGACCAGGACGAGCGAGGCCCCCGAGTCGGTGAGCAGGTACTCGAGCTCACCCCCCGTGAGGGCGTAGTTCACGGGTACGTGGATGTAACCCGCCCGCGAGGTCGCGAGGAAGGCGATGAGGTAGGCGTCCGAGTTGACGCCGTATGCCGCGATGCGGGCGCCGTCCTCGAGACCGTGCCCGGCGAGCAGGGTGGCGACGCGGTCGACGGCGGCGTCGAGGGCGGCGTAGGTCCAGCGACGATCCGCGAAGGTCAGGGCGACGCGGTCGGGGAACCGGGACGCCGATCGGCGCAGGGTGGCGTCAATGGTGTCGGAGGCGGCGGTGGAGGGGGCGAGTGAGGGGGTGTCGGTCATGGTCCGACCTTATAGCGGCGTGCGTCGGCCGGGTCGTGAAGTCAGTCGTCCGAACGGAGCAGCTCGAGGACGGCCGGTGGGATGGCGCCGTCGGCCTCGCGCGGCGTCCACTGCTCGCTGGGGACCCACTGGGAGCCGCAGCCCCGGCACGCGAACAGGGGCTCGCCGCGGCGCTCGACGGGCGTGCGGTTCCAGTTGCACAGGTCGCGGCAGGACCGTACCCGCAGGGCGGCGAGGTCCGGGTCGGCGCGGCGCCGCGCGAGGGAGCGGAGGGAGGCTAGTCCAGACATGTCACTGTTCACGATAGTCCGGCGGGGGCAGCGGGGTCCGCGTCGCGGGGGTCGGCAGGGGTGGCCTCGTACGTCGGTAACCTGGGCGGATCATCGGGGAACGGAGCAGACGGATGAGTGCGTGCCCGTGTGGCAGTGGGATCGATCTCGGGGCGTGTTGCGGCCCGCTCGTGGAGGACGGGGTGCCCGCGCGGACGGCGGAGGAGCTGATGCGCTCGCGCTATACGGCGTTCGCGCTCGGACAGACGGACCACCTCTGGCGCACGTAACATCCGCGGACGCGTCCGCCGGTCGTGGAGGCGTCGGGTGTGGAGTGGACCGGGCTCACCGTCCTGGAGGTGGTCGCCGGGGGCGAGGGTGACGACGACGGGGTGGTCGAGTTCGAGGCGAGGTACGTCGAGCCCGGCGACCGGGGGGTGATGCGTGAGCGTTCCCTGTTCGAGCGCAGGGGAGGGCGGTGGACGTACGTCGCGGCGGATCCGGCGGGAGCGGGCCCGGCGGGTGACTAGGACGGCGTCGGATCGACGGGCTGTCGCGTCACCGTGATCGATCCGATCGTGGACGGGCTCGTCAGGTCGATGCGGCCGACCCTGGCTCCACGGGGCACGGTCCACGCCACCATGCCGTTGATCTCCTGCCCGGGGGTCGTCATCACCGACGGGACGAGCGGGTCGGGCACTGTCCCGGAGGGGTCGGTGATCCGCTCGAACGGCCGGCCCGACGGGTCATAGGCGGTGAGGTCCTCGGGGCCGATCTCCGGTTGGCCGGCGGACTGGACCGCGCGCACGTCCACGACGAGGACGGGGTCCGGGTACGAGGAGGACTGCACGAATCGCAGGTTCGACACGGTGACGGTGGCGTCCCAGTTCTCGGCGGACACCGGGAACGGCCGGTCGAACTGCTGGGAGGTGGGCAGCGGCCCGCTCGGTGCGGCGGCTGGGGCGGGTACTCCGCGTCGTTCGTCGTCTCCGACGAGCGAACAGGAACTGGTGAGCATGGTCGCTGCGGTGACCACGGCGACGAGGGCGGCGCGACGCATGGGCACTCCTGTGGCGGGATCGGGCGCCGGGCCCTTCCCGGCGGTGCCGATCCTACGTCTCACCGGTGCCGGGATCGTCGGAGGCGCGCAGGTCGCGGGAGTTCCCGCCGGCGACTCGTCGCGCGAGATCGGGGTAGACGTCGTCGAGTTCGGCGGTGATCTCGGCGAGGTGGATCTTGAAGTTGACGGGGACGAACACCCTGTCGACGAACTCCGACTCGGCCGTGATGGTCGAGCCGTCGAACACGTACCGGCACCACAGTGAGTCGCGGTTGAGGATCGCGACCTCGGTCTCGGCCGCCGCCGCGTCCTGCACCCCGGTCACCAGCGGGCTGCGGAACACGATGAGGGGGAGGGAGCGGTGTGCGCGCACGAAGAGCAGGACACAGCCCGCGGGAACGGTGAACACGTCGTGCTCGTCGGGGTGCATGCGTCTGCGGTAGACCTCGGCGAGCGCCGCGCCCACCGCCCTGGTCGCCTGGTCGGGGTCGGTGATGGGTTGCGGGCGGAAGTCGTCCTCGTCGCCGCTCCCGTGTGGTTCCGTGGGGCCGCCGGGGCGTGCCGCGCTCGCGTCCGCGGGATCCGGGCCGGACGCCGCAGCCCGGGCGTCCGGGTCGTCGACGTCGGCCACGTCGTGGAGGAAGACCGGATGTCGGATTCCGAAGACCTGCTCGAGCGTGCCGGCGACGAGGTGGGCGAGTTCGGTGGCCCGGTCCGTGGGCAGGGCGACCTGGGGCCCGGGTGTCGGCATCGCCGTCGCCTCGGCGTCCGCGGCCCGCCAGCCGAGCGCGGCCAGTTGCGCGAGTTGCGCGGGTCGCAGCGGGGCGGGGGCGTCGTCCGATCCACCCCCGGAGACCTCGGCCTCGAGTCGCCGCTGTCCCACCGCGGTGAAGCGGATGAACGGCGTGAGGGGCGACGGCGCGCCGAGGACGGGCACCGCCAGGTCGAAGGTGGCACCGGGGATCAGGTCACGCAGGAGATCCGCCAGGCGGGAGGCGAACCGGTCCCACCCGGCGGCGATCGACGCGTCCACGTCGAACTCGAATGCCGGCATGCTTGGCAGTCAACCATCGAGTCACCGCGCCCGTCAGCGGTTCGGGCGGTGTCCGACCCGCAGGGGCCGGGGATCGTCGGCGCCCGGTCAGGCGTTCTCGCGCGCGTGCCCCGCCTGGTGGTCCGCCCAGTACTCGTCGGAACCGTCGAAGCCCACCCGGATGCCGCCGCGGTGCTCGATGATCTCCGGCTCGATCGGTGAGATCGTGCGTTCCGCCGCCAGGGCGGCGGCGACGTCCGGGAACTCAGACAGGTGACGGAGCTGGGTCCAGGTGGGAGGGAGGAGCATGGAGTGACCCGCGCGGAAGTCGGCGAGCAGGTCGACCGGGCGCGCCCACATGGTGAGGTCGACCTCGGTGGTCTGGTCGTCGGGTTCCTGACCCACGGGCAACGCGGCGAGGAAGAACCGGGTGTCGTACCGGCGGGGCTCGACCGACGGGGTGATCCAGTGGTCGAACGGGCGCAGACGATCCGCGGCGAGGGACAGCTCCTCGCGGGCCAGGAAGGCACTGAACGACAGCTCGTGGGCCTCGAGCTCGGTGCGCGCCGCGTGGTACCGCCCCGCGTCGGAGACGGGCGCGCCGTCCCGGTGGTCGGCGAGGAGGACGCCGCACTCCTCGAAGGTCTCGCGGGCGGCGGCGCAGACCAGCCGCCGTGCGCGCGGTTCGTCGCAGCCGAGGCGCTCGGCCCACCACGCGGGGGCGGGGCCGGTCCAGGCGAGGTCGGGGTCGTCGTCGGCGGCGTCGACGCCACCCCCGGGGAACACGGTCATCCCGCCGGCGAAGGCCATGCCCTTCACGCGGCGCGCGACGAACACCTCCGGGCCGGCATCGGAGTCGCGGATCACCATCACGGTGGAGGCGTCCTTGACGGGGCGGGCGGTGGTCTGGTCAACCTCGGTCATGAGGTCAGTCTCGCCCGCCGCGTAGTGACACGCGCCACCGGGGTCCGCTCACGGCCCCGTCAGACCGTCGAGTCGACGCCGTCGCCGGGGTCCGACGTGGAGCCGCCCTCGGGGTGGTCGGTCAGTACGCCGTAGAGGACCCGCCGGACGTGCACCTCGAGTTCCCTGCGTCCCTCGCTGGCGGAGGAGCGCTCGACGCCGCACCGCACGATTGTCATGTAGAGGACGTCGAACACGGTCTGGGCGGCGCCGGCCATGTCCGCGGGTGTCACCGCGCCGCCCGCGTACCCCGCGAGTACGGCGGCGATGAGTTCCCGCAGCTCGCCGAGGATGCGTTGCGCTTCGGCCCGGTGGGGGCCGGCCTCCCCGAACAACGTCTCGCGGTGATAGGCGGCGATGTTCTCCGGCTGCCTGTCGAGCGCCACCAGCAGGGGCTCGCACAGGACGACCAGGTCCTCGACCGGGTCCCCGGTCTCGGGAACGGACTCGACCATCGCGCGGAACTCCTCGTTGGCGACCATGCACAGGAGTTCGCCCTTGGACTGGGCGTAGCGGAAGAGCGTCCCCGTCCCGACCTCGGCGCGGTCGGCCACCTGCTGGGTGGTGACGGTCGAGTAGCCGTGCCGGGAGAACAGTTCGAGGGCGGCGGCGTGGATGCGCCGCTGCTTATCGGCCTTGTTGAGCTCGCGGCGGCCGGGCTCGCGGGTCTGGCTCACGAGAACCACTCGGTGGGCGGGCCGGCGGTGACCAGCAGCGAGAACACGATCGCCACCACGATCAGGGTGACCAGCAGAGCCACGACGGGCGAGCGTAGCGAGAAGGCGAGTACCCGGTCCGCCGGGCCGTCGGGTCGGTCGCCGCCCGGGCCGAGCCGCCACGGGCCCTCGAGCAGGCCACGGCGCTCGACGGACCGCTCGAACGGGACCGTGGCGTACGGGATCACCGCCGAGGCCAGACCGAGGATCCCGGTGCCGGCGGACCAGCGCTTGTCCGTCCACACCGCCAGGGTCGCCACGACGTAGCACAGGAACACGAATCCGTGGACGCCGCCGCCCACCGAGGTGGCCCAGTCCTGTCCGAAGCCGTATTTGCCGATCATCCCCAGTATCAGGAGAGTCCAGGTGACCACCTCCGCCAGAGCGAGTCGCTTGTAGAGAACGCGGGGGGTCACAGCAGGCCTCCAGTCATCGGGTGGGGGTTCGTCGGACATCGTACGGTCCCCGGCCCGGTGGGCGGCCCCCGGTCGGTGGCGACTCACCTGTGAAGTGCGAGTGAGGCGAAGCGGACCTCGCCGGCCTCGTCACTGGCGGCGAGATCCACCACGCCCTCGATCGCCCAGCCGTGGTCGCCCTCGGGGTCGTCGAGCACCTGGCGGACCCGCCACGTCCCCGGCGCCACCGTGGGGCCCGACTCGCTCACGGTGAACAGCGCCGGGCCCCGCGCGGCGGGCCCGGTCCCGATCTCGTCGTACTCGTCCCAGTAGGCGTCGATCTCCGAGTCCCAGTCGGGGTGCTCGGACACGTCGGTGTCCAGTTCGGCGAGTCGTTCGATGTCGTCGCGGGCGAGCAGCTCGACGCGGCGGAACATCGCGTTACGCACCATCACCCGGAACGCCCGCGAGTTCGCCGTCACCGGGCGGGTTGCGCCCGCGGTCTCGCCGAAGGCCAGCTCGGCGACCCGTTCGGAGGACACGTCGGGATCGGTGAGCAGCTCCCACTCGTCGAGCAGGCTGGAGTCGACCTGCCGGACCAGTTCGCCCAGCCACTCCACGAGGTCGTCGAACTCCTCGGACCGGCGGTCGGCGGGGACGGTCTGGCGCAGCGCGCGGTAGGCGTCGGTGAGGTAGCGCAGGACGGCGCCCTCGGACCGGCCGAGCCCGTACGCCGAGACCAGGTCCGAGAAGGTCATCCCGCGCTCGACCATCTCCCGGATGACCGACTTTGGGGACGGTTCGATCCCGGCCACCCACGGGTGCCCGGCCCGGTACGCGTCGTAGGCGTCGGCGAGGAGGTCGGCCAGAGGCTTGGGCCAGGAGATGTCCTCGACCAGTTCCATGCGCTCGGAATACTCGACACCGTCGGCCTTGAGCGCGGCGATCGCCTCGCCGCGTGCCTCCCGCTGCTGGGCGTAGAGGATCGGGCGCGGGTCATCGAGAACGGCCTCGATGACGGAGACCAGGTCCAGCTCGGGCGTCGGGGAGTCGGGGTCGAGGACCTCCATCGCCGCGATCGCGAACGGCGCCAGGGGTTGGTTGAGCGCGAAGTCCCGTTGGAGATCGACCGTCAGCCTCACGTGCCGCCCGTCGTCGTCCGGTTCGGCCAGGCGCTCGACGATCCCGGCGGCCTCCAGCCCTCGGAACAGCTCGATGGCGCGCAGGACGTGGTGGCGCACCCGCGAGCGGGTCTCGTGGGAGGACAGCAACAGGTGCCGCATGTGGTCGTAGCAGCTGCCCGGCCGGGAGATGATGTTGAGCAGCATCGAGTTGCTCACCTCGAAGCGGCTGGTCAGCTGCTCGGGCCGGGCGCCGACGAGTTTGTCGAACGTGGACCGTGACCAGTTGACGAAACCCTCCGGGGGCTTCTTCTTGGCGGCCTTGGCCTTCTTCTTGGGGTTCGCGGCGGCTTTCGCGGCAACCTTGGCGTTCTCGATCTCGTGCTCGGGGGCGAGCACCACGACGAATCCCTCGGTGTCGAAGCCGGCGCGTCCGGCGCGCCCGGCGATCTGGTGGAACTCGCGCGCCTTGAGCACGCGCTGTCGGCGGCCGTCGAACTTGGTCAGGCCGGTGAACAGGACGGTGCGGATGGGGACGTTGATGCCCACGCCGAGGGTGTCGGTCCCGCAGATGACGGTGAGCAGGCCGTCCTGCGCCAGCCTCTCGACCAGCCGCCGGTACTTGGGGAGCATCCCGGCGTGGTGGACGCCGATGCCGTGCAGCAGCAGCTTGCGCAGGGTGCGGCCGAAGGCGGTGGTGAACCGGAAGCCGCCGATCTCGTCGGAGATGGCGGCCTTGCGCTCCTTGTCGGCCACCGCGAGCGAGGTCAGCGCCTGGGCCTGTTCGAGCGCGGCGGCCTGGGTGAAGTGGACGATGTAGACGGGGGCTCTGCCGTCGCGCAGCAGCAGCTCGACCGACTCGTGGACGCCGGACAGCGCGTACTCGAACGAGAGCGGCACCGGGCGCTCGGTGCCGCCGATGTAGACGCACTGCCGACCGGTGCGCCGGTGCAGGTCCTCCTGCAGCCAGTCCACGTCGCCGAGCGTGGCGGACATGAGCAGGAACTGGGTGTCGGGCAGTTCGATGAGCGGGACCTGCCACGCCCAGCCCCGGTCGGGCTCCGAGTAGTAGTGGAACTCGTCCATCACCACCTGCCCGATCTCGGCGCCCGCCCCTTCGCGCAGCGCGATGTTGGCGACGATCTCGGCCGTCGCGCAGACGATGGGGGCGTCGGCGTTGACGGCGGCGTCGCCGGTGAGCATGCCGACGTTCTCGGCCCCGAACACCTCGCACAGCGCGAAGAACTTCTCGCTCACGAGCGCCTTGATGGGCGCGGTGTAGTAACTGCGCTGACCGCGGGCCATCGCGGCGAAGTGGGCGCCGAGGGCGACCAGGGACTTGCCTGACCCGGTGGGGGTGGCGAGCACGACGTGGCTCCCGGCGGCCATCTCGAGTACGGCCTCCTCCTGGGCCGGGTACAGCGTCAGACCCCGGTCCGCGGCCCAGGCCACGAACGCGTCGAACACCGCCTCCTCGTGGAGGTCGGCGGGAACGTCGTCGAGATCGGTGAGGAGTTGGGGCAGCTGCACCCGGCCGAGCCTAGTCGCCGGCGGGCGTCACCCGTCGCGTTGCGGGTCGTCGCCCTGCCCGCCGTCGCCCGTCTGCTGGGCGAGGAACCGCTCGAACTCCGCTCCGATCTCGTCGCCCGACGGCAGTGGCTTGCCGCCCGGGTTGAGGGAGTCGGAACCGAGGCGCGTCTCCATGAACTCGTCGTACTGCTTCTCCATGAGCTCCACGGCGGTGAGGATCTCGGGGCTCTGCGCGATCTGCGCGTTGACCTGGGCGGTGAACTCCTCGGCGGCCTTCTCCAGCTCGGCGGTGGGCAGCTCGAGGTCGGCGATCTTGGCGATGCTGCCGACCAGGTGCAGCACGGCTGCCGGGTAGGCCGTCTGCGACAGGTACTGCGGCACGTGCACGGTGAAGCCCGCGGAGGGAATCCCGTGTTCGGCCATCCGCAGCTCGAGCAGGGAGGTCACGTTGCCGGGCACCGAGAACTCGCCGGGCCAGGCGGAGAACCCCTTGATGAGGTCCACATCGCTGGCGTGGGCGCTCGAGTTGGTGGGCCGGGTGTGGGGGACGCCGAGGGGCATCGCTCCCAGTCCGATCGACATCCGGACCCCGAAGGACCCGGCGAGGTCGATCACGGACTCGGTGAAGCCGTCCCACTTGAGATCCGGCTCGAGCCCGGACAGGAGCAGGAAGGACGTTCCGTCGGAGGCCTTGACCGCGTGCATCTGGATGGTCGGCTCGTTGTAGTCCGCGAAGCGGTCGAACGAGTACTTGAGATGCGGGCGGCGCGAGCGGTAGTCCACGAGCTCGTCGACGTCGAACTCGACGATGAGCTGGGAGTCCAGGCTCTCGCGGAGATACTCGGACACGCCCTGGATCGCCAGTCCGGCATCGGAGAAGCCCTCCAGTCCGTGCACGAGGACCGGCCCGCGGCCGTCCTCGGAACGCAGGTCGGGAACGGGTTCGATCAGTCGGTACAGATCGCTGTGCCTGGCCATGTCGACTCCTCTCGTCACCACACCCCGTCCGTCGGTGGCGGGGTTCGCCCGGTCGTCCATCCGGGACGGGGGGTTCACCACTGTCACAACGTCACCACCCGCGAGATGATTCCCGCGCGATCCCCACAGGCCCCGTCTCCCTCCACAGGCGGCCGTCGGTCCGGCGTCCCGGGGCGGGGAGCGGCCGCCGGGGTGGCCGATGGTGGGTCCGGTGCACGACACCCGCGGACCGCGCCACGACGGGGCGTGGACGCGCGAGACGAACGGGCGGCGAGCGATGACGACGGGCGAGTTGAAGGACGAGGGCGGCACGGACGGGCGGGCGACGGTGGTGATCACCTCGCCGGAGGAGCTGATCGCCTCGATACCGGCGATGCTCGGCTTCCCGCCGGGGCCGGGGTCGGTGGTGATCCTGTGCGGTCGCACCGCGGACGGTGGACAGGGGCCGGTGGTGCGGATGGACGTCGACGGGCTGCTGGACGACGGCCGTGGATTCCCCGGGGACGACGATCTGCTCGACGACCCCGACGACCTCCACGACCCCGGCCCGGCGCGGGGACTCGCGCGGTTCTGCGCGCGGGAGGGCATCGACTCGGTGCACCTGGTGGTGGTCCACGAGAACTGTGCGGACGGGTATCTGGCGGGGCTGCGTGCGGAGGACGCCGCGTCGGCGTTCGAATACTGGCTGGGCGAGGCGGGCACCGGGGTGGAGGCGGCCTACGGAGTCGGTGAGTTCGCCGAGGGGGAGCCGTGGGTGGATCTGTTCGGGATGACCCGGGGTGTGCAGATCGACCCGGACACGACGCAGATCGCCGCGGTACACGCGTACGACGGCCGCGTCCGGGCCGGCTCGAGGGACGAGATCGACCGGTTGTACCTCGTCCGCGACCCCGACGCGTGCGACGAGGACCGCCCGGATGACGCCGTCGTGGGCGGTGCGGGAGAGGTGGACGCGGCCGACCCGGGTGGCGAGTCCGCAGGGGGGCGCGACCGGCGCGCGGAGCGG
>NZ_KV823990.1:0-10964 GCF_001815995.1 Dietzia sp. HMSC21D01
CGACACCCCCGTCGCCACCCTCGCGGCGGACTCGCCGCTCGGCGCGGAGATCCGCGCCCTGGGGTTCGAGGTGGACGCGCGGGCCGAGCCCCGGCCGTACCGCGAACTGCGGCGTCCGGGCGTCCAGGTGGTGCGGGTCGATCCCCGCGACGACGACCTCGTCGCGGCCGTGCGCCAGCCCAGTGTCTCGAGCCTGCCGTGGGCGTTGGACAGGCTCGTCCGCGGGCGACGGCCCGCCTGAGGTCGGCCGCGTGCCGGTAGGCCGCCCTACAGCCGCTTGTGGATCGCGTCCGCCGCGGTGAGCAGGTCGGCGGCCCACTTCACGCCCGGTCGGCGGCCGATGCGGTCCACCGGACCGGAGACCGAGATCGCCGCGACCACGGTGCCCGTCGAGTCCCGGATGGGCGCGGAGATCGAGGCCACGCCCGCCTCCCGCTCGGCGACGGACTGCGCCCAGCCACGCCGGCGGACCTCCGCCAGCTGGCGTTCGGTGTACGTGGCGTCGGTCAGGAGCGCGCGCTGCGTGGCCGGGTCGGCCCACGCGGCGAGGACCTTGGCCCCCGAACCGCGGCTCATGGGCAGGACCGCACCGACGGGCACCGTGTCCCGCAGGCCGGTCGGCGGCTCGGCCGAGGCCACGCAGATGCGGCGGTCGCCGTCCCGGCGGTAGACTTGGACGCTCTCCTCGGTGATCTCGCGCAGCCGCGGCAGCACCGAGGAGGCGGCGTCGGCAAGGGAGTCGGAGACGTGCGCCGCGAGTTTGGCCAGTCCGGGCCCGAGGCTCCACACCCCGGCGTCGTCACGGGACAGCAGTTGATGGATCTCCAGGCCCACCGCGAGGCGGTGCGCGGTGGCGCGCGGCAGTCCCGTCCGCTCGCAGAGGTCGGCCAGGACGCAGGGCTGCTCGGCCACCGCGTGCAGCACCGTCATCGCTTTGTCGAGGACCCCGATCCCGCTATACTGTCTCACAGTTCGACTATATCGTCCTACATGGTGAGAATCCATCAGAGGCTCATCCGGGATGTGACTGGAGGCGTGATGACTGAGACCGTGACCGGTGGAACGCGCCCGCGGACCCTGGCCGAGAAGGTCTGGGACGACCACGTGGTGGTCAGCGGAGAGGGTGAGGGCGAGTCCCGGGGGCCCGACCTCATCTTCATCGACCTCCACCTCATCCACGAGGTCACCAGTCCTCAGGCGTTCGACGGACTCCGCCTGGCCGGCCGTCAGCTCCGCCGCCCGGACCTCACGCTGGCCACCGAGGACCACAACGTGCCGACCGACATCGTCGGCGGCGCCGTCAACCTCATCGCCGACCAGACCTCGCGCGTCCAGATCGAGACCCTGCGCCGCAACTGCGAGGAGTTCGGTGTCCGGCTGTACCCGATGGGCGATCTCGACCAGGGGATCGTCCACGTCGTGGGCCCCCAGCTGGGCCTGACCCAGCCGGGCATGACGGTGGTGTGCGGCGACTCGCACACCTCCACCCACGGGGCGTTCGGGTCCATCGCCATGGGTATCGGTACCTCCGAGGTCGAGCACGTCATGGCCACCCAGACGCTCAGCCTGCGGCCGTTCAAGACGATGGCCGTGACCGTCACCGGCGAGCTGCAGCCGGGCGTCACGGGCAAGGACCTCATCCTCGCCGTCATCGCCCAGATCGGCACCGGCGGGGGGCAGGGTTACATCATCGAGTACCGCGGCGAGGCCATCGAGAAGCTCTCGATGGAGGCCCGGATGACCGTCTGCAACATGAGCATCGAGGCCGGCGCGCGGGCGGGCATGATCGCGCCCGACCAGACCACCTACGACTACCTGCGCGGCCGTCCGCACGCGCCCACGGGCGACGAGTGGGACGAGGCCGTGCGGTACTGGGAGAGCCTGCGCACCGACGACGACGCGGTCTTCGACGCCGAGGTCGTGATCGACGGCTCGGCGCTCACCCCGTTCGTCACCTGGGGCACCAACCCCGGTCAGGGCGTTCCGCTGGGCGCGTCCGTCCCGGACCCGGAGTCGTTCACGGACGAGAGCGCGCGGATCGCCGCCGAGAGCGCCCTGGAGTACATGGACCTGCGGGCCGGCACCCCCATGCGCGAGGTGCCCGTCGACGTCGTGTTCGTCGGGTCGTGCACCAACGGCCGCATCGAAGACCTGCGCACCGTCGCCGAGGTCATCGACGGGCAGAGGATCGCCGACGGCGTGCGGATGCTCGTCGTGCCGGGCTCCATGCGGGTGAGCCAGCAGGCCGAGCGGGAAGGCCTGGACCGGGTGTTCACCGAGTTCGGCGCCGAGTGGCGCCAGCCGGGCTGCTCCATGTGCCTGGGCATGAACCCCGACTCGCTGCTGCCCGGCCAACGGTGCGCGTCCACCTCCAACCGCAACTTCGAGGGACGCCAGGGCAAGGGTGCGCGCACTCACCTCGTCAGCCCGTCGGTCGCCGCGGCCACCGCGGTGCTCGGGCACCTCGCCTCACCCGCCGATCTCGAGCCCGCGAAGGGGGCCTGACACCTCATGGAGCCGATCACCACCCACACCGGCATCGGCGCCCCGCTGCGCCGCTCCAACGTGGACACCGACCAGATCATCCCCGCCGAGTATCTCAAGCGCGTCACACGCACCGGGTTCGAGGACGGCCTGTTCTCCTCCTGGCGGGCGAACGAGCCGGACTTCGTCCTCAACCGCCCGCCGTACGACCGCGCCTCCGTCCTGGTCGCCGGGCCGGACTTCGGGACGGGCTCGTCGCGGGAGCACGCCGTGTGGGCCCTCATGGACTTCGGCTTCCGCGTGGTCGTCTCGTCCCGCTTCGCCGACATCTTCCGCGGCAACTCGGGTAAGTCCGGCCTCGTGGCCGCCCGGGTCGAGCAGGAGAACGTCGAGCTCCTGTGGAAGGTGATGGACGAGCGACCGGGTATCGAGCTCACCGTGGATCTGGTCACCCGCACGATCACCGCGGGCGATGTCACCGTACCGTTCGACATCGACGACTACACGCGCTGGCGGCTCATGGAGGGGCTCGACGACATCGGCCTCACGCTGCGGCGCGCTGACGATATCGAGGCGTTCGAGAGCCGGCGGCCGGCGTTCAAACCGGTCACCACGCCCCGCTGACCGACGCGCGTCAAAAATGTTTCGGAGTCACCTCCGAATTGACCCCCGCCTGGCCCGGCCGTGTGATTATGCTTATATTCATTCCGTGCGGTTGCGAAAGCCGCGCACGCATACTCAGCCGAAGGGGGATCCCCACGTGAACAAAGCCGACCTGATCGCCGAGCTGGCGGACCGGATGGGCGGAGACCACCAGCTCGCCACCGAGGCGCTGGAGAACACCCTCGACATCATCGTGCGGACGGTGGCGTCCGGGGAGTCCATCACCATCATGGGCTTCGGCATCTTCGAGAAGAAGGCACGTGCGGCCCGCGTCGCGCGCAACCCCCACACCGGGGAGTCGATCCCGGTCCCGCCGACCTACTCGCCGGTGTTCCGGCCGGGTCAGTACTTCAAGTCCGTCATCCAGGGCACCGAGACGCTGCCCGAGGGCCGGCTCGCCGCCAAGCGGTCGAGCTCGCATCAGTCGTTCGGCGGCCTGCACGCCAACGGGGTCGGCCTCCGCGACAAGGTCAGCTGAGCCGCCCGGCCGCGGTCGGGCCCGGGCGGCCCGGTGACGGGGCCGCACGCGCCTCAGAACAGCGGCAGGGGGCTCGGGTAGTAGTCGGCGTGGACCACTGTCCCGCCGTCGAACCCCAGCACCCACACGCCGGCCTTCTTCGTGGACGCGTCGCCCACGTCGAGGCCGGCCGGCCCGGCCAGATCGCGGACCATCCCGGGGATGGCTGTGCCCTGCGAGGACACCGCGGCGATCCCCTCGGCGCCGGCGATCCGGGTCAGCCGTGACACGGCCGCGACGGGATCGTCGAGGTACGCCTCGTCGCTCAGCGCCGGCTCGGTCGAGATCGACGCCCCGAGCTCGTCGGCCAGCGGCGCGAGCGTCTGCTCGCACCGGACGCGAGGCGCGCTGTGGAGACGGGTGACACCGAACGCCCGCAGCATCGGCGCCAACATCTCGGCCTGCACCCGGCCGTTCTTCTCCAGCGGCCTCAGGTCGTCGTTACCGCTCCACTCGCTCCGGCGCCCCGCCTTGGCGTGCCGGACGAGCAGCAGGACCGACCGGGCGCGCGGCGCGTCGTCGAAGCGGGTGAGGATCTTCCGGTCGAGCGGGTAGGAGACGAGGCACTTGGCCTCGTCCACGGGCACCCAGCGGATCTCGTCGACCTCGGAGTTGGGGTGGAAGTCACCGCCGGTGGCCAGCGCCGACCAGTAGGTGACCTCTTTACGGGTGTTCTCCTTGAGGGGGTAGGCGGTCGTCCCGATCCGGGAGCGCAGCTCGGCGGCGAAGCCCGTCTCCTCCTCGATCTCGCGCACAGCGGTGACCGGCAGTGCTTCTCCGGCGTCGACCTTGCCCTTGGGGAGCGACCAGTCGTCGTAGCGCGGTCGGTGGACGACCGCACACAGCGGCGAATCGCCGTCCATCCGGTACAGGACCGCTCCGGCGGCCGGGACCACGCGGACCCTGGATTTCCCAGGCTTCGGGCTCATCGGTTACGGAACCCCGCGTGCTGGGAGGCCATTCGCTCCTGGTGATCGACCGAGTCGCCCCAGTCCTCCGGCGCCGGCATGCGTCGCCAGGTCGCGTCCGGCTGGAGGTGGAAGCTGCGGGTCGCCGGGTCGAGCGCCGAGTCGAAGATGCGGTGGATCTGCTCCTTGAGGCGGGGGTCGGTGACGGTGACCATCACCTCGACCCGGCGGTCGAGGTTGCGGTGCATCATGTCAGCGCTGCCGATGAACACCTCGTCCGCACCACGGAAGTGCAGGATCCGCGAGTGCTCGAGGAAGCGGCCGAGGATCGACCGGACGTGGATGTTCTCGCTCAGGCCCGGGACCCCGGCGCGGAGTGAACAGATGCCGCGCACCACGATTTCCACCGGCACGCCGGCCTGGGAGGCCCGGTACAGGGCGTCGATCACCTGCTCGTCCACCAGCGCGTTGGCCTTGAGTCGGATGCCCGCCTCGTGACCGTCCTCGACCAGGGCGATCTCGCGGTCGATCCGCTCGATGATGCCGGAGCGGATCCCCTCCGGCGCCACCAGCAGACGGCGGTATTTGCTCACGTTGGAGAACCCGGTGAGGTGGTTGAACAGGTCCGTCAGGTCCGACACGACCTCCTCGTCGGCCGTGAACAGCCCCACGTCCTCGTACAGCCGGGCCGTCTTGGGATTGTAGTTGCCCGTGCCGATGTGCGCGTACCGCTGGAGCCGGTCGCCCTCCTTGCGCACCACCAGGCAGGTCTTGCAGTGAGTCTTCAGGCCGAGCAGGCCGTAGACGACGTGGACGCCGGCCTGCTCCAGCTCGCGGGCCCACCGGATGTTGTTCTGCTCGTCGAACCGGGCCTTGATCTCCACCAGCGCGACCACCTGCTTGCCGGCCGCCGCGGCGTCGACGAGCGCGTTGACGATGGGGGAGTCACCGGAGGTCCGGTACAGGGTCTGCTTGATCGCCAGGACGTCCTCGTCCGCGGCGGCCTGCTCGATGAATCGCTGCACGGTCGTGGCGAACGAGTCGTAGGGGTGCTCGACGAGGACGTCGCACTCCTGGAGCGAGGCGAAGATGTTGCGGGCGGTTTCCCGCTCGCCGAAGGCCGGGGGAGTGGCCGGGACCATGGGCGGGTCCTTGAGGTCGGGCAGGTCCAGTCCGTGGATCTGCCACAGGCCGGTGAGGTCGAGCAGACCGGAGAACCGGATGACGTCGGCGGAGTCGACGTCGAGTTCCCGCTGCAGGATCCGCAGCATCCGCGGGGTCGTGTCCTCCGCGATCTCCAACCGCACCGCCGACCCGAACCGGCGGCGCGCCAGTTCGCGCTCGAGGGCCTGCAGCAGGTCCTCGTCGCGGTCCTCCTCGACCTCCATGTCCGCGTTGCGGGTCACCCGGAAGACATGGTGTTCGACGACCTCCATGTCCTGGAACAACTCGCCCAGGTGGGCGGCGATGATGTCCTCGGCGGGGACGAACGAGTACTCGTCCGGTCCGCCGCGGTCCACCCGGACGAAGCGCGGGACGTTGTGGGGGATCTTGACCCGGGCGAAGTGCTCCTGGCCCGAGTCGAGGTCGCGGATGATGACCGCGAGGTTGAGGCTCAGGCCCGAGATGTACGGGAACGGGTGCGCCGGGTCCACCGCCAGTGGGGTGAGCACCGGGAAGATCGAGTTGCGGAACAGCTCCGCCAGCGAGAACTTCTCGTCCGCGGTGAGGTCGGACCACGGGAGGATCCGGATGCCGTTCGCCTCCAGCTCCGGACGGATCTCGTCGCGGAACAACCGGGTCTGCTCGTCGCACAGCTCGCGCGTGCGCAGACTGATCCGCCCGAGCTGCTCGGCGGGCGTCTGGCCGTCCGCGGAGCGGACCGACAGCCCGGTCTTGTCACGTCTCTTGAGGCCGGCGACGCGCACCATGTAGAACTCGTCCAGGTTCGAGGCGAAGATCGCGAGGAACTTGGCCCGCTCCAGCAGTGGGAGGCCCTTCTCGCCGGCCAGCGCGAGCACGCGCGCGTTGAAGTCCAGCCAGCTCAGTTCACGGTTGAGATAACGGTCACGGGGCCGGGGCAGTTCCTGGAGGGCGTGCTGTTCTACGGTCACGGCACCATTGTGGCCGATACCCCGTCCGCGTGTGTCGCATGCCGTGTCGAGGGGTCGCGCAGCGCCCCGGCCGTGGCGGCGCCGACGTCACGGGCCGAGAGGGTGGCGAGATCGGCAGGGATGTCGACGTCCCGGCTCGCCGCGGCGAGATCGGCCGCCACGCCGACGGTCACGGCCCCGCCCGCGCGGAACCGGGCCGCGGAGTCGGGGCCGAACCGGCACACCCGGGAGTCGGGCGCGCCCGTCCAGAACGCCATCGTCGTCCCCGCCCCGCGATGGTCCGCGACCGTCGAATGGGGATGCCGCTCGGCGGAGGCGAGGATGCGCGCGAGGTGATGCGGGCGGAGCTCGGGCAGATCGGCGGCGACGACCCCGACCGGTCCGGGGACGCCGGCGAGCGCGGCCGTCAGGGCGGCGTTGAGGGGATCGACGTGGGAACGGGGCAGAGAGGGCTCGGGGACGAACTCCGCGCCGACCCGGGCCGCCAGGTCCCGGACGAGCGGATCGGCGGCCGAGACGACGCGGACCCGACCGACACCGGGGGCGGCGAGGCAAGAGCGCAGCACGTCGGTGGCCATCGCCAGCACCAGGGCTTTCCGCCCGGCCGACGGCAGAGCCGGGTCCAGGCGACTCTTCGCGCGGTCCAGCGCCTTGACGGGGACGACGATCGTCCAGCCGTCAGTGCCGGTCGCGCTGCCCTCAGCTGTGCTCATCGACCGCCATCCTGCCAGTCGCGCCTCGGCGGCGTCCCGCGCCGGGTAGCGTTTGCCGGGATCCACCGCGGTCGGCGGGCAGGGACGACGAGGGCCGGGAGGCGAAGATGGCGCGGATCGCGGTGATGGGAGCGGGGTCCTGGGGGACCGCGGTCGGCAAGGTGCTCGCCGATGCCGGGTCCGAGGTCGTGATGTGGGCGCGCCGCGAGGAGGTGGCGGCGGACATCAACGGCGCGCACTGCAACCCGACCTACCTGCCCGACATCGTGCTGCCCGCGAGCGTGTCGGCGTCCACCGATCCGGCGGAGGTCCTCGAGGGCGCCGAGGAGGTCGTGCTCGCCGTGCCCTCGCAGAGCCTGCGCGGCAACCTCGAGACCTGGGTCCGGTCCTTCGAGCCCGACGCCGGCGTCATCTCGTTGGCCAAGGGCATCGAGACCGGCACCCTCATGCGCATCAGCGAGGTCGTGGCGGAGGTCGTCGGTCTGCCGGAGTCCCGCATCGCCGCGCTGTCCGGCCCGAATCTCGCCCGCGAGATCGCCGAGGGACAGCCCGCCGCCACGGTGATCGCGTGTTCGGACGAGGAGCGGGCCGCCCGCCTCCAGGACGCGTTCTCCACCCCGTACTTCCGGCCGTACACCAACACCGACGTCGTGGGATGCGAGATCGGCGGCGCCACCAAGAACGTCATCGCGTTGGTGTGCGGGATCGCCACCGGGATGGGCCTGGGGGACAACACCATGGCCACCCTCGTCACGCGGGGGCTGGCCGAGACCACCCGGCTCGGGGTGGCGCTGGGGGCCAACCAGATGACGTTCGCCGGGCTGGCCGGGCTGGGCGACCTCGTGGCCACCTGCACCTCGCCGCTGTCGCGCAACCGGACCTTCGGGGAACGGCTGGGCCGCGGCGAGACCCTCGAGCAGGCGCAGCGGGCGACCAACGGCCAGGTCGCCGAAGGGGTCAAGTCGTGCACCTCGATCCGCGAGCTGGCCCGGCGGGCCGGGGTCGAGATGCCGCTCACCGAGGCCGTCCACGAGATCTGCCACGAGGGCGGCGACGCCGTGGAGGTGGCGGTGCGCCTCATGAGACGCAGCACCAAGCCCGAGTAGCCTCGGCCCGGTGAATCGCATCACCGTCGCAGTCCTCTACGGCGGCCGCAGCTCCGAGCACTCCGTGAGTTGCGTGTCCGCCGGTGCCGTCATGGGTCACCTCGACCGCTCCCGCTACGAGGTGATCCCCGTCGGCATCACCGAAGCCGGGGCGTGGACCCTCGGCTCCGACGACACGGCGGACCTGCGCATCGCCGACCGGATCATGCCCGTGGTCGACGCCGGCCGTCCGCGGGTGGCCCTCGGACTGTCCACCGACGACCGCGGCGTGCTGCGGTTCGCCGACGGCGACCGGGCCGGGCAGGAGATCGCCCGGGTGGACGTGGTCTTCCCGGTCATGCACGGCACGCACGCCGAGGACGGGACCATCCAGGGGCTGCTGGAGCTGTCCGGCATCCCGTACGTCGGGCCGGGTGTGTTCGCCAGCGCCGCGGGGATGGACAAGGAGTTCACCAAGGTCGTGCTGGGCGCGGCCGGGCTCCCGATCGGCCGTCAGGTCGTCCTGCGGCCCGGCACCGCGACGCTCTCGCCCGCCGACCGCGACCGTCTCGGGCTGCCGCTCTTCGTCAAGCCGGCCCGCGGCGGTTCGTCCATCGGCATCACCAAGGTCTCTCGGGCGGCCGACCTCGACGCCGCGATCGCCGAGGCCCGCCGCTTCGACGAGAAGGTGATCGTCGAGGCTGCGATCGTCGGCCGCGAGATCGAGTGCGGCGTGTTGGAGTACCCGGACGGCCGGGTCGAGGCGAGCCTGCCGGCCGAGCTGCACATCCCCGGCGAACCGACCGGGGTGGAGGGCGAGACGGAGGGCGACGCCTTCTACGACTTCGACACCAAGTACCTCGACGACGTGACGACCTTCGATCTGCCCGCCGACCTCCCGGCGGAGCAGACCGAGCAGCTACGGACCCTGGCGGTCGAGGCGTTCCACGCCCTCGACGCCCGCGGCCTCAGCCGCGTGGACTTCTTCGTCACCGCCGAGGGACCGGTGATCAACGAGGTCAACACGATGCCGGGATTCACCCCGATCTCGATGTACCCGCAGATGTGGGCGGCGACCGGGGTCGACTACGAGAGCCTGCTCGACACCCTGATCCGCACCGCGATCGCCCGCGGCTGACCTCAGGGCGCGGTGGGGCCCTGCCGAGTGGCGTCGGGGCGCCTTCGGGCGGGTCAGCCCGCCGGGGCCGGGTCCGGCTCGACCTCCTCGAGCGCGGCGGTGATGGCGTCGGACAGATCCTGGATCGGGCCGGTGCCGCTGCCCTCGGGCAGGGTCACCGCCACGTACTGCGGGCGGTCGACCGCTACCCAGGTGGAGGCCGTGACGGCCGGATCCGGATCGGGCTCGTTGAACCACTGCACGCCGTTGACCGCCTGCAGCGCGACGCCGACCGTGAACGTCGGCGGGGCCGGCATCCCACACCGCACGATGACCGGCTCGGCGTCCGGCATCCGGTACGCGGCCGTTCCCTCGGGCGCCGGCTCGACCAGCGCCACCCGGGCGGCGTCGCCGAGCGATTCCGGCAGCTGTTCGATCAGGGCGACGCACTCCTCGGACCCCGCGCCCGGGGCCGGGATGGCGACGGCGGCCACCGGCTCGCTCGCGGCCTCCTCGGCCGCCTCGTCGCCGATGCCGCGCACCATCACCAGCACCACCGCCAGCATCGCGAGGGGGATGACGACGGCGAGCGCCACCACGATTTTCGAGACCGGCGCCGCGGACGCGGTACCCGCATCCCTCGGTCCGGCGTCGTACCGGTCGGCCGGATCCGAATCCCTCGAAGCCACGTCGCGTCGTCCTTCCTCCCACGGCGACCGCCCCGGGGCGCGGCCGCTAGCCTGACGGCAACGCTACAGACCCACGCCGGAGCTCCCGGCGTGCGACTCCACGGGAAAAGGGGTGGCCGCCGTGTCAGACCGGGCCGGGACCTGGATGCATGCGGTCAGCCCCGACCGGGATCTGACCGTCGCACGGGCGGGGGAGGCGGCGGTTCTCGCCGTCCTCAGCGGGCCGGGCGACGGCCACCCGGACGATCCCGTGGGCAACGGGGACGACGCGGCGGTGCTGGGGCCGGCGGAGGCGACGGTGGTCACCACCGACATGCTCGTCGAGGGCACCCACTTCCGACTGGACTTCACCGGCTGGGCCGACCTGGGGCGCCGGGCGGTGGCCCAGAACGTCTCCGACGTCCTGGCGATGGGCGCCGACTGCACCCGGGTGCTCGTCGCCCTCGCCGTACCCGCCGGGACGACCATGGGGCAGATCGAGGACCTCGCCGCGGGGATCCACGGGGAAGCCGCCCGATCCGGTGCCGTCGTGGTGGGCGGCGATCTCACCAGGGCCGACCTCGTCGTCGTCGGCGTCACCGCGCTCGGCACCCTCCCGCGCGGCGCGCGACCACTGCGGATCGACGGCGCGCGGCCCGGGGACACCGTCGCACTCACCGGGACCCCCGGGCGCT
>NZ_KV823991.1:0-5220 GCF_001815995.1 Dietzia sp. HMSC21D01
AGGGGCTGGGGCGGGGCGCCGCGCCGCCGAAGTCGTGCGTGGGTGCGGGCCGCACGGAGGAGACCTCCGCCCACCCCGCGGGCGGGGTCGGGGTGCGGCGGTGCAAGCCGTACCACCCGGCGAGCATCGCGGCCGCCATGAGGAACCCGGCGCCCACGAGGAAGGTGCCTCCGGAACCACCGAAGGTGGGGGCGCTGATGAGGGCGACGACGACGAGGAGCACCGATGTCGTCCTGGATCCCGACGCCCGGCCCTTCCCGAGGAGCGCCTCCCCCTTGGACACCTCGTCGCCGGCGGCCCGCAGGACGAGCCAGAGCAAGGCGTAGAGGAACACCCCGGCGCCGCCCCAGAGCGCGGCGATCACGAAGGCGATGCGGATCAGGACGGGATCGACGCCGTAGCGTCGGCCGAAGCCTCCGCAGACACCGGCGATCCGTGAGTCGTCCGGGGTCCGGACGGGCCGTGTCCGCCATAGGGAGCGGAGCTCTGACGGGACGTCGTGGGTGCTGGTGTTGGACATGCCCCCATCGTGCTCGGCCGGCGGGTCCGGCACATCGGGGACCGACCCTGAGATCCGCACCCCCGGAATCTCGGGGTCGGACCCCGATGCGACCCCGGGGCGGATCTGTGACGATGGCGGATATGAGTGAGAACGCGACCGTCCGTGCGACAGGCCCGGGCCTTGTTCCGGCCCCCGGCACGGCGTCGCGTCCGCCCGTCGCGCAGCCGGTCGGCTTCCGCTGGTACCCGCGGCTGTCCCGCGTGCCGGACGGGGCCGTGGTCTCCGGGGTGTGCACGGGGCTGGCCGGGCACCTGGGCGTGCGGGTCACGTATGTCCGGGTGGTGATGGTCCTGCTGGCCACGCTGTCCGGCGCCGGGGTGGCGCTCTACGCGGCCTTGTGGGCGTTCACCTCGTCGAATCCCGCGTTCTCGGGGTCGGCGGCTACGGAGCACCGCGAGCGCAGACGCGGCGTGGCGCTGGCCGTCCTGGGGGTCGTGGGTTCGGTGTTGTCGTTCATGGTGACCACCGCGACGGGACTGCACGTCATCGTGCCCGTCGTGATCGTGGCCCTGGGTGCCGGGCTGGTCTGGCAGCAGTACGACGGCGGCGGAAGAGGGTCTCCCCGCTCCGTCTTCGACTGGGCCAGGGTCACGGCAGGGGCCACCCTCGTCGTCGTCGGCCTCGCTGTTGTCGTGCTCGGCCAGGTCGAGCTCGCCGCCCTCCGGTCGTCCCTCCTGGCGGTCGTGGCGACCCTCGTCGGCGTGGGGCTCCTCAGCGTTCCCGTGGGCCTGCGCCTGTGGCGGTCGCTGGAGGAGGAACGCGCGGCGCGGATCCGCGAGGCCGAGCGCAGTGACATCGCCTCCCACCTGCACGACTCCGTCCTGCAGACCCTGGCCCTCATCCAGAAGCGCTCCGACGACCCCGCGCAGGTGGCGCGCCTCGCCCGCCGACAGGAACGCGAACTGCGGCAGTGGCTGTTCGGCGCCGGCTCCCGGATGTCCTCCGGCGCCGCGACCGTGGCCGGGGCGGTCGAGGTGATGATCGGCGACGTCGAGGACGTCTACGGCCTGCGTGTCGACCAGGTCGTCGTGGGCGGTGACGGCCCGGTCGGCGACGCCGAGGACGCCGTGCTGGGCGCTGTCCGCGAGGCCCTGGTCAACGTCGCCAAGCACGCAGGGGTCGACACCGCCGACGTGTTCGTGGAGAACGACGGACGCACCCTCAGTGCGTTCGTCCGCGACCGCGGCCGGGGCTTCGACCCCGACGCCGTCGACGGCGACCGCCACGGTCTCGCGCAGTCCATTCGCCACCGCGTGGAGAGTCGCGGGGGCACCGTGCGCGTGCGCAGTACGCTCGGACGCGGGACCGAGATCGGGATCGAGATGCCGCTGGAGGGCGAATGACGGACGGGTCGGGGACCGCGACCGGGGTGAGCCGGGTCTTCCTCGTGGACGACCACGCGGTGTTCCGCAGCGGCGTCCGCGCCGAGCTCGCCGGCCAGTCGTCGATCGAGGTGGTCGGCGAGGCCGGGTCCGTGGCCGAGGCCATCGCGGGCATCGCGCGCGTGCGCCCCGACGTGGTGCTGCTCGACGTGCACATGCCCGACGGCGGCGGCGTGGCCGTCCTGCGGTCGGTGTTAGGATCGGATCCGGGCGGGGTCGCCGATCCCGCCCGCGCACCGGAGCCGACCTTCCTCGCGCTGAGTGTCTCCGATGCCGCCGAGGACGTGATCGCCGTGATCCGCGCCGGCGCCCGCGGCTACGTCACCAAGACCATCACCGGTGACGACCTCGCCGAGGCCGTCCGCCGAGTGGCAGACGGGGACGCCGTGTTCTCCCCGCGCCTGGCCGGATTCGTGTTGGACGCGTTCGCCCGCGCCGCACCCGGACCCGAGGAGCGTGGCGAACCCGTCCACGATCCCGAGGTCGACTCGCTCACCCCGCGCGAGAAGGAGGTCCTGCGGCTGCTCGCCCGCGGCTACACCTACCGGGAGATCGCCGAGGAGCTGTTCATCTCGGTCAAGACCGTGGAGACCCACGCCTCGAACGTGCTGCGCAAGACCCAGCAGTCCAACCGCCACGCGCTGACCCGCTGGGCGCAGTCGCGGCACCTGGACTGAGCCCCCGCCGCCACCGCCGGGCGGGCGATACCGTGACGGTATGAGCGAACCGCGTGATCTGCCCGTCTGCTTCATCGGTGATTCGTTCGTGGCCGGGTACGGCGACGAGACGGGCCGCGGCTGGACCGCGCATCTGGTGGAGGCAGGTGCCCGCGAGGGGCTGAACCTGCATGCCACCGTCGCGGGGATCGGCGGGGACACGTCCGAGATGATCCTGGCCCGCTGGGACGAGGTGGACCGTCGGCGGGCGGCGTTCCCGACCACCGCGGTGATCGCGGAGTTCGGCGTCAACGACGTCATGGAGGTCGAGGGGGAGGTGCGCGTCGACGAGGCGGGCACGGTCACGGCGCTGCGCGGGATGATTGACCGGGCTCCCCGCGGACGGTTCCTCGTGGTGGGTCCGCCGCCGGTCGTGTGGGACGAGGTCAACGAGCGGATCGCCGCCCGCGCCGAGGCGATGGCCGCGGTGTGCGACGAGGCCCGCGTGCCGTTCGTGCCGATGTTCGACGTGTTGTTGACGGGTGGAGCGTGGATGCGCGAGGTCGCCGCCGGAGACGGGGCGCATCCCGGCCCCGGCGGGTACGAGCAGTTCGCGGACGTCGTCGCCGGCCCTGTGCTCGCGTGGCTGGGCGCGCTTCCCGACGCCGAACCCGGCTACTAGCCGTCGAGCCGGGCTGCCAGACGTGGCACCGGGTCGCTAGCGGCCACGCGGGGCGAGTCCATGGGTAGCAGCGCGATCCGCCCGTCGGCGTCGAAGTGCAGGGCCCAGCCGTAGGTCTTGGCCAGAGGAGAGGTACGCAGGCAGGGCTGGCCCTTACCGAAGAACCGCTCGCGTTCGGCGGCCCGGTCGCTCTCCGGGATCCCCTTGCGCGCGCAGTGCACGTCGAACAGCAGGTCGTCGCTCGTCCACGTGTAGTCCGTGTCCGCGAGCCGCTCGTACTGCAGTTCGGCGACCGTGCCCTTCCCGGAGGGCGGGGCGGTCGCGGACTCCGCCCGGGTGTCGGGCGCGGGCAGGATGAGCGTGTCGGTGTAGTTGGTGGTGTGCATGGCGAGCCTCCGGCCCTCGTCGCCCGGCATCCGGCGCCGTGCGGTGCTGTGCGGTCGTGCCGGACGGGGTGTCCGGTAACGTGAGTCCCGCCGTACGCCCGGTACGGCGGGAGGAGATTGTTGCATGTCCAACCCGCAGAACTCTGACCACAACGACGACAAGTCCGACGAGAAGGACGAGAGGGATAACCGTCCGGATTCGAAGGACGACCTCGCCGACGAGTGGGGCGACGAGTCCTTCCCGGCCAGCGATCCCCCCGGGGCTCCCTGAGCTCATCTCAGGATTTCGAACTGTTCGGACACCGCCCGCAGCGCGCTCGCGCTGCGGGCGAGCTGTTCGCGCTCGGTGGTGTCGAGCTCCAGCTCCACCACCCGGTGCACGCCGGTCCGTCCGATCACGGCGGGCACCCCGATGAAGATCCCGTCCTCGCCGTACTCGCCCCGCAGCAGGGTGGACACGGGTAGGGAGACCTGTTCGTTGCGCAGCACGGCGCGGGTGATGCGGGCCAGGCCCATGCCGATGCCGTAGCTGGTGGAGCCCTTCGAGTCGATGATCCGGTAGGCGGCGTCCCGGGTCTCGGTGAAGATCTGTGCGAGCCGCTCCCGCTTGGCGGGGTCGCCTTCCAGGTCGCGGCGCAGCGGCACCCCGGAGACGTTGGCGGAGGAGAGCACCGGCAGTTCGGTGTCGCCGTGTTCGCCGATGATCGAGGCGTGCACGCTCATCGGGGCGACGCCGTAGTACTCGCCCAGCATGAACCGGAACCGGGCGGAGTCGAGGATCGTCCCGGACCCGATCACCTGCGCTGACGGCAGCCCGGAGAAGCGCCAGGTGGCCTGGGCGAGGATATCGACAGGGTTGGTGGCCACCAGCAGGATGCCGTCGAAGCCGGTCGCCATGACGTCGCCGACGATCCGCTCGAACAGCCCCATGTTCTTGCCGACCAGGTCGAGCCGGGTCTCCCCGGGCTTCTGGGCGGCGCCGGCGCAGATCACCACCATGGTGGCGTCAGTGCAGTCGGCGTAGGTGCCCTCGGTGACGAGGGTGGGGGAGGGCGCCCACACGACGCCGTGGTTGAGGTCCATGACCTCGCCCACGAGTTTGTCGCGGTCGATGTCGATGATGGCCAGATGGTCGGCCAGGCCCTGGTTGACCAGCGCGTAGGCGTAGGCGACGCCGACGTCGCCGGCGCCGATGAGCACGATGCGGTTCCCGATGGAGGCCTTCATGGTCACCGATGGTAGGCCTTCGGTACGACAGGGCGGGTGGAGTCGCGGTGGACAACCGGGGTGACGACGACGAGGAGAACCCGTCTCGAACAGGTGTTCTTGCGCGGTGTCGTACCCGTGGTGTTCACTGTTCACGTGATCGAAAAATAGTTCGATTACGTGCTCGACGGCGTGTCGCGCATGGCGGGAGGTTCTGATGATGGTAGTGGACGCTGCTGCTGTTGCCGATATGGCCGACCTCGACACGGCGGACCGGGTCGCGGAACTGCGACGCCGCCTGGCCGCGATGCCGGGCGGGGGCCCGCCCGCGTCCGCGCGGTCCACC
>NZ_KV823992.1:0-5831 GCF_001815995.1 Dietzia sp. HMSC21D01
TTCGAGCCATTACTGACCCATGCTCCTAGGGGCGGAATCCGGGGTTAGGCTGCCCCCAACGTCCCCGCGCCATCCGCGAAAGGCCGACCATGGGCACGCTGAGCTACACCGCGACCGTCTCGCTCGACGGGTACGTGGCAGACGCGGACGGGGCTTCCAGGGGTCCGCGCCGGACGCCGAGGTCTTCCGGTTCCACGTGGACCGCATGGAGGCCGTCGCCCACGAGGTGCTGGGCCGCAACACCTACGCGTTGATGGAGTACTGGCAGAACCCACCCGAGGGCGAGGAGTGGGGCCCCGACGAGCAGGAGTTCGCGCGGCGCTGGCAGGCGATTCCGCGGACCCTCGTCTCGTCCACGATGACGGCCGCCGACCTCGCCTCGGACACCGACCGCCTGGTGCCGCGTCTCGACACGGGCACCCTGCGCCGGCTCGTCGACGAGGCGGACGGGGAGGTGGAGATCTTCGGTCCGACCACCGCGGCGGAGGCGATCCGCGCGGGGATGGTGAGCGACTTCCTGCTCTTCGTCGTCCCCCACGTGGTCGGTGGGGGCCTGCGCGCGCTGCCGCCGGACGCGCACTTGGATCTGGAGCTCGCCGAGCAGCGCGTCTTCGGAGGCGGGACGGTGTTCCTGCACTATCGGAGCCGGTGAACCCGTAGCAGAGCGCGTGAGGTGTGTAGCGGAGCCCGTGAGCCGCGGCCAGGTCGTCGTCGTCACACCCCCGCCCGTACACCCGACGGCGTGTCCGGGATTGGACACGGTGCCCAGCGGGCGAGAAAAATGACGACCCACACTGTGCCACGTGCACATCCACCGCTGGGCGGGGTGACCGAGATCACCGAGCCGCCTAGCCTTGTCGCGGTCATCGGTAGCCACCCCCGCTACCCGGACCTAGGAGGAACATGGCAACGCCGGACGGGAACACCGATCCCCACGGGAGCACGGCCGCGGTCGCCGAGACGATCTCGGCCGAGCCGGTGCCCCGTCACCGGATCATCCTCGCCTCGCTCATCGGCACCACGATCGAGTTCTACGACTTCTACATCTTCGCCACCGCCGCGGTGTCGGTCTTCCCGCTGCTGTTCTTCGCCGGCGGCGACGCCAGCACGGCACTGCTGGCGTCGATGGCCACGTTCGGCACCGCGTTCATCGCCCGCCCGCTCGGGTCCATCGTCTTCGGGCACTACGGCGACCGCCTCGGCCGCAAGGTCACGCTCGTCGGCGCGCTGCTCACCATGGGTATCGCCACGTTCCTCATCGGCCTGTTGCCGACCATCCACCAGATCGGCCTGTGGGCCCCGGCGATGCTGACCATCCTGCGCTTCTTCCAGGGCATCGGCCTGGGCGGCGAGTGGTCGGGTGCGGCGCTGCTGGCGTCGGAGACGGCGCAGCCGGGCAAGCGTGGGTTCGCCGCGATGTGGCCGCAGCTCGGCGCACCGTTCGGCTTCATCCTGGCCAACGGCATCTTCCTGCTGCTGACCATCTGGTTCTCCTACGATTCCACCGCCGCCGACCTGGGCGAGCCGTTCCTCGTGTGGGGCTGGCGCCTGCCGTTCCTGCTGTCGATCGTCATGGTCGGCGTGGGCCTGTACGTGCGGCTGCGCATCGAGGAGACCCCGGTCTTCGCCCGGGCGGTCGCGAACAACGAGAGGGTCAAGACCCCGGTGTCCGAGGTGTTCCGCCGCAACTGGTGGGAGATCATCCTCGGCACGTTCATCATGCTGGCCACCTACGGCCTGTTCTACCTCATGACCACGTGGATCCTGTCGTTCGCGATCGGTAGTGAGGAGACCGGCGGGCTCGGCTACGGCTACCAGTCGTTCCTCATCATCCAGGTCATCGCGATCCTGCTGTTCGCCGCGTTCGTGCCGGTCGCCGGCTGGCTGGCGGACGTGCTCGGTCGGCGTCGGATGCTCATCGGCGTCACCGCCGCGATCATCGTGTTCGGCCTGAGCTTCGGCTGGTGGCTGAACCCGGACGCGATGGGCACCGGCGAGGGCCTGGACGTGACCCGCATGCTGCTCTTTCTGTGCGTGGGCATGATGCTCATGGGCCTGACCTTCGGCCCGATGTCGGCGGTGCTGCCGGAGCTGTTCCCCACCAACACCCGCTACACGGGCTCGGGCGTGGCGTACAACTTCTCGGCCATCCTCGGCGCGGCGCTCACCCCGTTCGTCGCGGTGTGGCTCGTGCAGAACTACTCGGTCGCCTACGTCGGCTACTACCTCGTTGGCCTGTCCGTGCTGACGATCATCTCGCTGATCCTCGCGCCGGAGACCAGCAAGGCCTCGATGTACACCGAGGACGCCGAGATCGGCCGCACCACCCGCTCCGGGGGCGCGTCCGCCTGACCGCGCTGTAGCGCACCCCGCGCGCCGCGAACCGCCCCGCGCCGCTGACAGGGCCCGCCTCCCAGCCCGGGAGGCGGGCCCTGTCGTCTGTGGGTAGCATCCTGTGCGTTGGTCCAGGGAACCCGGTGAGAGTCCGGGGCTGTCCCGCAACGGTGTGACCCTTTCGCCCCTCGGCGCCGCGGCGCCCCCGCGGGCGAGGTCGAGCCCGATACCTGCCGACCGCCGCCCGCGTCCGTGGTCGGCGCATGCCGGCCGAGGAGCCCCCAGCACATGAATATCTCGCGCCCTCCGCGCGGGGAGCGGGTCGCCCCGCACGCCCCGGCGGCCTCCCTACTCGTCGCCGGGACGACGTCCGATGCCGGCAAGAGCGTCGTCACCACCGCCCTGTGCCGCGCCTTCGCCCGCCGGGGCCTGAGGGTGGCGCCGTTCAAGGCGCAGAACATGTCCAACAACTCGATGGTCGTGGCCGCTCCGAGCGGTACCGCCGAGATCGGCCGCGCCCAGTGGATCCAGGCCCTCGCCGCACGCGCGGTGCCGGAGCCGGCGATGAACCCTGTGCTGCTCAAGCCGGGCGGCGACCGGCGTAGCCACGTGGTGGTGATGGGCCAGCCGGCCGGCACGGTGTCCTCGCGGGACTTCGTCCACGGACGCGCACACCTGGCGCAGGCGGCGTTCGCGGCCTATGACGATCTCGCCTCCCGCTACGACCTCCTCATTTGCGAGGGCGCCGGCAGCCCGGCCGAGATCAACCTGCGCTCGAGCGACTACGTCAACATGGGCCTGGCCCGCCACGCCGACATGCCCGTGGTGGTGGTGGGCGACATCGACCGCGGCGGCGTCTTCGCGGCGCTGTTCGGGACGGTCGCGCTGCTCGAGCCTGCCGACCAGCGGCTGGTCGCGGGGTTCGTCATCAACAAGTTCCGCGGCGACCCCACGCTCCTCGCGCCCGGACTGGACCAGCTCACCGCGCTCACCGGCCGCCCGGTCCACGGGGTCCTGCCCTGGCACCCCGATCTGTGGCTGGACTCCGAGGACGCCCTCGCGGTTAGCCCCCGCGCCGCCGACGCCACGGCGGCCCTGCGCGTGGCCGTGATCCGTCTGCCACGCATCAGCAACTTCACCGACGTCGACGCGCTCGGCCTGGAAGCCGACGTCGAGGTCGCCTACGTCACGGAGCCCCGCGACCTCGCGGGCGCCGACCTCGTCGTCGTCCCCGGGACCAGGGCGACCCTCGACGACCTCGCGTGGCTCCGCGCGCGGGGCCTCGACCGCGCGGTCACTACACATGTCGAGCGCGGCGGCGCGGTGTTGGGGATCTGCGGCGGCTTCCAGATACTCGGCGGCGAGATCGCCGACCCCGACGGCATCGAGGGCACCCCCGGCGCGCGCGTGACCGGCCTCGGCCTGCTCGACGTGACCACCCGCTTCGGCGCGGAGAAGGTGCTGCGCCTGCCCACCGGGACCGCGCTGGGGCAGCCGGTGAGCGGGTACGAGATCCATCACGGCCGGGTGAGCGTCGGCGGCGGGGGAGAGACGGGCGACGACGACGAGGTGTTCCCCGGCGGGGCCCGGCGGGGTCGGGTGTTCGGCACGATGTGGCACGGGAGTCTCGAGTCGGACGGTTTCCGGGGCGCGTTCCTGGACGAGGTCGCGGCAGGGCTGGGGCGGACCCGCGAGCGCTCGGACGTTAGCTTCGCGGCCGCGCGGGAGCGCCGCCTCGACCTGCTGGGCGACCTCGCCGAGGAGCACCTCGACCTGGACGCGCTGCTCGCGTTGGCCCGCGACGGTGCGCCCGAGTTGCCGCTGCTCCCGCCGGGCGCCGACCGGTGATCCTCGTTTTGGGCGGCACGGCCGAGGCCCGCGAGCTCGCCGCCCTGTTGGTCGAGCGCGGGGTGCCGGCGTTGTCGTCGCTCGCGGGGCGGGTCGCGCGGCCGCGACTGCCGGTGGGCCAGGTGCGGATCGGCGGGTTCGGCGGCGTCGACGGGCTGCAGCGGTACCTGATCGAGGCCGGCGTGTCCGCGGTCGTCGATGCCACCCACCCGTTCGCGGCGGGCATCTCGACCAACGCCGCTGCTGCGTGCGCGGCCGCGCGAGTTCCGCTACTGCGCCTCGAGCGCCTGGGCTGGGCTGCCGCTCCGGAAGCCGACCGCTGGCACTGGGTGGACGACCACGACGAAGCCGCGGCCACCGCCGCCCGCCTGGGCCGACGACCGTTCCTCACGATCGGCCGGCAGTCGCTGGGCAGGTTCGTGGGCCCCCTCGCCGAGCATCAGGCGCTGGTCAGGGTGGTGGACCCTCCCGAGGTGGCGCTGCCCGAGCCGTGGCGGCTACTGCTGAGCCGAGGCCCCTACTCGGTCGACAGCGAGCGCGACCTCTTCGCCGACCACGGCGTGGACGTGCTGGTCACCAAGGACTCGGGCGGCGACCACACGTGGTCGAAGATGGCTGTGGCCGACGAACTCGGCGTACCGGTCGTGGTGGTGCGCCGACCCGGCCCCGCGCCGGGTGTGCAGGTGGTGGACGACGCCGCGGCCGCCGCGGACTGGGTCAGCGCGTCCGCCGCGAACTCCTAGGCGAACTTCGGTGTAGCTACTGCGAGAATCCGGCCGGTTCATCGCAGTAACTACACCAAAGTCTCGCGTCGTGTCAGTCGCGGACCGCCTGGCCCGTCGTGGAGCGCCCGGCCGACTCCCGCTAGAGCAATTCGAGGTTGATCTCCCGGATCCGGTCGCCGTCCACGGTGTACCGGCCCTTGAGGTTCAGTGTCATGGCCTGCCCATCGTCGAGCGACATCCCCATGAAGTCCTTCACGTCAGCGCGCGCGGTGAGCGTGTTCACGATGGTGACGGTGGCCGTGTCGCCGTCGACCTGGATCTCTTCGGGCGTCATGCGGTCGACGAATGTGCTGGTCATCGCGCGGTAGGTGTCGAGGTAGGCGGAGAGCCCGAGCTGCGTCCCGGCGGCGGAGTGCAGGACCGCGTCCTCGTGCAGCACGGCCGCCAGCTGGTGCGGGTCCTCGCTGTTGTAGGCCTCGAAGTGGGCTGTGATGACGTCGTGGACGCTCTCATGGTCTCCTCGCTTGCCGCGGTCGGCCGGGGCGCTGGTCCGGTCGATGCCCAGCCCAATCTTGTTCGGTCGTCATCATCGCGGAACTGGTCGTAGCCATCGAGCGATTCCGGCCGCATCCCCGCGATGGCTACGACCAAACCGGGGTCAGGGCCGGGCGAGTTGGGCTGGCCGGCGACCCGACGCTCGGCGGGGCGGTTGGGGCGCTCCGGCGAACGCCCGGACCAGCTCCGCGAACCGTACCGCCAGCGCAGGATGCCCCGCCCAGTGCGTGTGCAGGTACGAGGCGTGGATCGAGCCGGTGACAAAGCCCTCCGGCCCCGCACTGCTCGTCCACGCCGGGCTCGCGCTCAAGCCCGCGCCCGGGCCCGCGCCTGAGCCCTGCCCCGTCGGCCGCGGCTCCGTGTCCGCAC
>NZ_KV823993.1:0-1256 GCF_001815995.1 Dietzia sp. HMSC21D01
CCTTCAAAGGTGCCCCAACGTCAGCCGCACCGGTGAACCTCGGCGATCTGGTGGCCCAGAAGGACGCACTCATCGAGCGCCTGCGTGATGCGAAGTACGCCGATGTGGCCGCTGCCTACGGCTTCCAGGTCCGCCCAGGCCAGGCCAGCTTCCTGGACGGGGACACCCTGGCCGTCGACGGCCAGGCGCTGCGGGCCCGGGCCTATCTGGTCGCCACCGGTGCCACCCCCGCCATCCCGGAGGTGGTCGGTCTCGACTCTGTGGACCGGCTGACGTCCACCACCGCGATGCAGCTGACCGAGCTGCCTGAGTCCCTGGTCGTTATCGGTGGCGGGTACGTCGGGATGGAGCAGGCCCAGCTGTTCGCTCACCTCGGCACCCGGGTCTCTGTGGTCGGGCGTCTGGCGCCGCACGCCGAGCCGGAGCTGGCCCAGAGACTTCGGGAAGTCTTCACCGACGACGGCATCACCGTGGTCGAAGAGCGCGCGACCACTGTGGCCCGCGAACCAGGCCCCGCAGGAGAGGTGGTGGTGACCACGGACTCGGGCGCACAGGTGCGCGGCGCGCAGGTCCTGGTGGCCACCGGACGCCTGCCCCGCACCGACGGCCTGAACCTGGCCGCTGCCGGTGTGGACGTGGACGAGCGCGGCTTCGTCGTGGTCGACCAGACCCAGCGCACCTCCAACCCGCGCGTCTGGGCCGCCGGTGACGTCTCGGGGGCTCCCCAGTACGTCTACGCCGCCGCCGCCGGCGGTCGGGCCGCCGCGCTCAACGCCCTGACCGAGGACAGGTACCCGCCGGCAGCTCGGGTCGACTACGCCGGCTTTCCTGCGGTCGTGTTCACCCGGCCCCAGCTGGCCTCGGCGGGGTTGACCGAGGACGAGGCCCTCACCCGAGGGCACGCGTGCGACTGCCGCGTCCTGGACCTGTCCGATGTCCCCCGGGCGCTCGTCCAGCACGACACCCGCGGGGCGGTGAAGCTCGTCGCCGACGCCGTGAGCGGCAAGGTTCTGGGCGTGCACGCTCTGGCGGACGGGGCCGGGGAGATCATGCTGGCGGCCACCTACGCCATCAAAAGCGGCATGACCGTCGACGATCTGGCCGACACCTGGGCGCCGTACCTGACCATGAGCGAAAGCCTGCGCATCGTGGCCGGCCTCTTCCGAAACCAGATGCCGACGTCATGCTGCGCCTGAAACCCGCGGCCCCAGCGGGGTGGACGAGGGCTCCCGCGGCGGCCCGCCTGGCGCCGTGAA
>NZ_KV823994.1:0-3877 GCF_001815995.1 Dietzia sp. HMSC21D01
ACAGCGCCAGCAACAGCGCGGCGGCGACGCCGCTCAGGACCGCCGCCCGGCCCGGGGCGGGGTCGACGGCGGCAGCGGGCACCGTGCGGGGCAGGGGCCGGGCGATCGTGCGGATCATGCCAGAAGCCTAGGCCCGTCGGGGAGGTCGTGCCGCCACTTGGCGGCCGGTGTCCGAGGCGACAGATACGCTCATGCGCGTGTTCCTCCTCGAAACGCTCATCGCCATCACCGTCACGCTGACCACCGCGTTCGGCGGGCTCGTCGCCGAGGACCTCGTCGCCCGCGACGCGTCGTGCACGATCTCCACGGTGTCCGACCTGTGGTCCGACACCTGCACCTCACCGTCCCGGCTGGGCTGGTTCCTCGGCACCCTGCTCGTGCTGGTGGCGGCGATGGCCCTGCGCGCGTGGCTCATGGCGCACAATGGCACCCTGTACTACCTGCGCCTGCTGCCGGCCGAGAGCGCGGACCGGATGCGCGCCGCCGTGGACGTGGCCAACGCCCGCAGTCTCGGTTTCCGTTCGGCGACGGGCTGGTTCGGCACCGCCGACGCCGTGGTGGACTTGCGCCGCCAGGTCGACCACATTTCCGACGAGCTCGAGCGGGCGATGAACGACGACGACGACGCGACCGGCTTCGTCCTGGCCCCCAACCTCGCGTTCCCGGCGGCACTGGCGGTCGGATACGACGTCCTCCTGCGCGAGCGCACCCATCTCGCCGAACTGCCGGTCGAGGCCCGCAGGCGTCGCCTGCCCGGCGGCGACACGGGCGTGCGGACGGTGTATTTCGACGACGGCGACGACATGTGGGCCGAACGCCGGTGGCGGTCCCGCCGCAGCCAACCCCGCGGGGAACTGGCGATGGTGACTTTTCCCGCCGGGTCGGCGGTCGCGGCGCCGGCGGACCGGATCTCCGTGCGGCGGGTCTGGCTCTCACTCCAGCTGGAGGGGGGCGGACCGGTCTCCGAGGTGGACGCGGGTCATCCGCTTCGGGAGGCGGCGGACCTCGTCGTCGTCGTCGCCCCCACCCACGGCGCGGGCCGCGCCACCGCCGGCTCCGCACCAACCGACGACTCCGGATCGGACACCACCGCGACCCTCCGCCCCTGGACGCTCCCCGCCGGACGGTGGTATCCCGGCGCGAGCGGGCGGCAGATCGACCGGCGGACGTTCGCGCGGCTCGTGGAGGAGCTGTCCGGGGCGGTGGAACAGGTGTTGGACGACTACCCGGAGGCGCACGTGCTGCTGTCCGGGCGGATGCCGCGGAGTGTGGCGTTCGCGCTGGGGTACGTCATCTCGCAGCGCAAGGACGACCACATCGAGGGCAAGCGCGCCGCCCTGCACCCCACGCGCGCCGACGACACGCGGGCCCAACGCGCACAGGCGCGGGCCGAGAACGAGGGCCTGAGCTCGCTGAGCCGCTTCTGGACGTCGGTCACGCCCGTGCTGGAGCACCTCGGTGAGGCCAAGCCGACGATCGTGCACGCGGCGCAGCGCGACGCCGCCGTGCACGGGCTGGTCGCCGACGCGCCCGCGGACACCGCACCCGGATCCGCTACCCCGACGACGGATCCGCTACGCCGGTAGGAGTAGCGGATCCCCCCGCGGGGTAGCGGATTTCGCAGGCGGTCAGCCGTCGGCGAGCGGCGCGCCGTCGCGCAGGTGCGGCGCCAGGGTGTTGTCGAACATCGTCAGCGCGGAGGCGATGGCCATGTGCATGTCCAGGTACTGGTACGTGCCCAGGCGGCCGCCGAACAGCACCTTGTTGGCGGCGGTCTCGGCCTTGGCGCGGTCGCGGTAGGCGGCGAGCTTCTCGCGGTCCGTGGACTCGTTGATCGGGTAGTACGGCTCGTCCTCGCGCTCGGCGAAGCGGCTGTACTCGCGCATGATCACGGTCTTGTCCGTGGGGTAGTTCTTGCGCTCGGGGTGGAAGTGCCGGAACTCGTGGATGCGGGTGTAGTCGTACTCCGCGTCGTTGTAGTTCATCACCGGGGTGCCCTGGAAGTCGCCGGTCGGCAGGACCTCGGTCTCGAAGTCCAGGGTGCGCCAGCCGAGCTCGCCGTCGGCGTAGTCGAAGTAGCGGTCCAGCGGGCCGGTGTAGACGACCGGGGCGTCGGGGCTCGCGGCGCGGACGTCGTCGCGGACGTCGAACCAGTCGGTGTCCAGCACCACGTCGATGTTCTCGTGCGCCGCCATGTTCTCCAGCCACGCGGTGTAGCCGTCGACGGGCAGGCCCTCGTAGGTGTCGTTGAAGTAGCGGTTGTCGAACGTGTACCGCACGGGCAGGCGGGTGATGTTGCCGGCGGGCAGGTTCTTGGGATCGGTCTGCCACTGCTTGGCGGTGTAGTCCTTGATGAACGCCTCGTACAGCGGACGGCCGATGAGGGAGATGGCCTTCTCCTCGAAGTTGGCCGCCTCCTCGGAGGAGAACTCGGAGGCCTGCTCGGCGATGAGCGCGCGGGCCTCGTCGGGCGAGTAGTAGCGGCCGAAGAACTGACAGATCAGGCCCAGGCCCATCGGGAACTGGTACGCGGTGCCCTTGTGCATGGCGAACACGCGGTGCTGATAGCCGGTGAACGACGTGAAGCGGTTGACGTACTCCCACACGCGCTCGTTGGAGGTGTGGAACAGGTGCGCGCCGTACTTGTGGATCTCGATACCGGTCTCGGGCTCCGGCTCGGAGTAGGCGTTGCCGCCGATGTGGTGGCGCCGCTCGAGCACCAGCACGCGCTTGCCGAGCTCGCTCGCCGCCCGCTCGGCGACCGTCAGACCGTAGAAACCCGACCCCACCACGATGAGGTCATAGGAGCCCCACTGCCGTTCGCCTGCCATAAGTCTCGAGCCTTCCCGTAGTCCGTGGCGGCGGTTCGTCCCCGCCTCGCGCGCGGCGTCCGCTCACCGGGCCACGCGCCGGTCGGCGCGGGTCCGGGTCCAAGGGTATCCGGCGGGTCGGGGGTGGGTTCAGGGCACGCCGATGACGACGGGGAGGACGACTTCCCGGCGCGACTGCAGTGGCCCACGGTGCTGGTCGGGCGTTCTCGTCGTCGTACGCCGGTTCGAAACTACATCCCTGTAGTCTCAATTTTCACAGCTTTACCACTTGGTTTCAGTCGTTTCTTGGCTAACATTGACCCCGTTCGTCACATACGTCCCTGTGGCCTCGCCTTGGCGGGGTCTGAAGGGCAGTAGTGCCACGCAGCCCGCGCAGCCGCGTGACACAGACCCTGATCTGGAGAAGCCCTTGAGAACACGACGCCGCCCCCTGTACGTCAGCGGTCGACGCCGGACCCTCGCCCTGGCGGTGGCGGTCGCGGCGTCCGTCGTCACGCCCCTCGCCGTATACGGGGCGGACCAGGTCGTCCAGTCCGGCGACGACATCACCGCCACCGCCGGTGGCGGACTGCCGACCGGCGAGACCGCGGTCCCGCTGGCCGAGGCACCGCCCGCCACGGGCGTGGACAGTGACGTCGCCTCCGGCGGCTCCCCCGTCCGCGAGGTCACGTCCGAAACGCCGTTCTCGATGGTCGGCGTCACGTGGAAGGGCCACGACCCGGCCGCCGTCGCGCAGGTCCGCGCGAAGAACCCCGACGGCTCGTGGGGCCCCTGGTATGAAGCCGAGTCCACGGACGGCAAGGGCGAGAGCGTGACCGGCACCGGCGGCACCGAGCCCGTCTACCTGGGGCTCGACACCACGGCGGTCCAGATCTCGCTGTCCGGCATCGATATCGAGGACACCTCCCTGGCCGACGCGCCCGAGGCGACCCCCGACGAGCCCGCGAAGGCCGACACCCGGTCCGCCGACGAGGCCGAGGCCCCAACCGATGAGGACGTGGCCGCCGCCCGCACCGCCGACCCGGCCCCCACGCCGTCGTCGGCGC
>NZ_KV823995.1:0-11929 GCF_001815995.1 Dietzia sp. HMSC21D01
CGGGGGTCGCCGACCTCGGCGCCGCCGGTGCGGCCACGGACGGCGAAGCGCTCCGACAGGGTGCACAGCGGGGTGCGGGAGCCGTCACGCGCCTCCGCGGCCACCTCGACCGACACCTCGACGACGCGGCCGAGGTCGGTGTCGCGGACACCGCCGGACCGGGCGACGACGACGAGGTCGGTCGTCTCCTGCGGCAGCGCCGCGTGCATGCGGATGCCGTGGTCCAGGTGGACCAGGTCGAGCAGCCCCTCGACGACCGTGCCGGTGCCGCGCGGGCGACGCGTCTGACCGAGCACGGCGAAGACGGTCGGCCAGGCGGCGCCCACGAGGGCGTCCGGGACGCCGGCGGACGGCATGAGCGAGGTGGGCAGGCTGCCGGCGGTGACGCCCGTGTGGTCCGTGGCCAGGGTCGGCTCGAAGGTGAACCGGGCGGTGGCGACACCGTCGGTGACCTCGGGCAGCGCGTCGATCCGGGTGCCGCCCGCTCCCCCGCGGCCGACACCGGCGGCGGTGGCCAGCAGGGTGCGCATGGCGGACTCGGCGGCGTCGTCGGTGACGACGGGCGCGGCACCGGTGGCCACGGCGTCGCCCACGGTGAGCGTGATGGTCATCTCGGCCGGGCCGATCGGCAGCGTCAGGTCGACCGTCTGCCCGTCCGTGTCCGGGGTGAGGACGGCGCCGGAGACCGGGTGGCGACCGATGCCGTCGGCGTCGATCTCCCACGCGTGCAGGACGCCCAGGCGATGGACCGGGTTCACGACGAGCCGGCCGGCCCAGGTGACGTCGGGGCTGTTGAGCACGTCGGCGACGGGGCCGCTGGCGGTGGTGACGACGCCGCGGCGGCGGCTCGACACGGCCTCGGTGTCGGGCATGTAGCCGCGGACCCGGTCGGCGGTGGCGGCCTCGAAGCGGTCGAGGAGCTCACCGACCGGCTCGTCGACGCGGGTGATGCCGGCCACGGCGGTGGTGCCGGGGATCACGCACACGGCGTCGGCGTCGTAGCGCGGGTCGTGGGCCTGCCACAGCGAATCCGAGCGCCACCAGCGGCGCACGTCGGCGTCGACGACGGGGACGAACGGCACGGGCTTGCCGGGCATGCGACAGATGTCGAGGAACTCGGCGGCGTCGGCCGGGTGCAGCACGGCGCTCGCGAGCTCGGGGTAGCGGGCGGCGAGGGCGTCGATCACCTCGGCCGGGCGCTCCATGGACTCCACGCGCGGGAACGCGGAGCGGATGCGGCCGCTGTCGGCGGCGTCGAGACGGGCCTCGGTGCGCTGGACCATGCGGTGGAAGCGCTCGCGGATGGTCGGGTCGAGCCACACGGAGCGGGTGCCGTCGGCGACGGCGGCGGCGAAGTCGCCGCCCACGTCGAACGAGTCGCCGTCCCCGGCGACCGACCCGTCGGCGCCGGCGGCGAGCGAGAGCTCGACGAAGCGACGCAGCCACTGCTCGTAGGTCATGGAGTCGAGGTCGCCGAAGTAGGGCTTGGCGGTGCCGTTGATCGCCGCGATGATCTCGTCGCGACGGGCGGCCACGGCCTCGGCGTCGCCGGCCACCTCGTCGAGGAGGCGTCCGGTGCGCGCGGCGGTGTTGTCGATCTCGTGGATGTCCGCGCCGAGCTGGCTACGGCCGGAGGCCATGCCTCCCTCGGCCTGGCCCGCGCCCACCCAGGCGTCGACGCCCGTGGTGTCCACGAGCAGCTGCTTGACCTGGGGGCTGGTAGTGGCCTCGAGGGTCGCCATGGCGGCGGTACCCACGAGGATGCCGTCGACCGGCATGGCCGGGTAGCCGTGAGCGTTGGCCCACGAGCCGGTGAGGTAGTCGGCGGCCCGCTCGGGGGTGCCGATGCCGCCGCCGACGCACAGGACGACGTTGGGGCGCTCGCGCAGCTCGCCGTAGGTCGACAGCAGGAGGGCGTCGAGATCCTCCCACGAGTGGTGGCCGCCGGCGCGCCCTCCCTCGACCTGGACGATGACGGGCATGTGCGGGACCTCGGCGGCGATCCGCACGACCTGGCGGATCTGCGCGACGGTGCCGGGCTTGAAGCTGACGTGCCGCAGGCCTGCCTCGGTCAGCTCCTCGATGAGGGCCACCGACTCGTCGAGCTCGGGGATCCCCGCGGTGACGATCACGCCGTCGAAGGGGATGCCCGCGGCCCGGGCCCGCTGGACGAGGCGCTTGCCGCCGACCTGCATCTTCCACAGGTACGGGTCGAGGAACAGGGAGTTGAACTGGGCGCTGCGGCCGGGCTCGAGCAGCTCGGCCAGACGGCGGGTGTTCTCGGCGAAGATCGCCTCGGAGACCTGACCGCCGCCGGCGAGCTCGGCCCAGTGGCCGGCGTTGGCCGCCGCCGCGACGATCTGCGGGTCCACGGTGGTGGGCGTCATGCCGGCCAGCAGGATCGGCGAGCGCCCGGTGAGGCGGGTGAACGACGTCTCCACGTGGACGCTGCCGTCGGGCAGCGTGATGAGCTGCGGCTGGAACGCCGTCCACGGCCGCTCGATGGGCGGCGTGGCGCCCGGGGTGAACAGGTTGCGCAGGCCCCCGCGGGTGGCCGCGGCGACCACGCCGACGCCCTGACCGCGGACCACGGACCGGTTGAGGCGGGTCAGCGCCTCGCCGGGGCCCATGTCGAGGATCCACTGGGCACCGGAGTGCAGGGCCTCGGCCATCTCCTCGACCCAGTCGACCGGCTCGATGAAGACCTGGCGCGCCAGGTGGACGGCGCGCTCGACGTCCAGATCGCAGGCGCGGGCCCAGCGGGAGACGATCTCGACCGCCGGCGCCATCGCCGGGTGGTGGAATCCGACCTCCACGTCGAGCGGGTCGAAGACGGGGGCGAAGACCTCGCCGCCGGTGAGCTTTGCCTCGCGACGACGACGCGACTCGGCCTCGAGGTCGGCGCAGTGACGACGCAGGTCCTCGAGGTCGTCCGGTCGGCCGACCACGACGTGGCGGCGCTGCGCGTTGCGGATGGAGACCGACGGGCGGATCGACGCGTCGACGTCCGAGAACAGCTCGTCGACCAGCGATCGCAGGGCCTCGCCGTCGATCCCGGACACCCCGACCATGGGGCTGGCCTGGCCACGGCGGAACAGACCCACGCGCCGCCCGACCAGGGTGGCGGCGGCGCCGATGAGCTCGGCGACGGCCAGCAGCCGGTCGTCGATGGACCCGAAGGTCTCCACCGACTCCACGGCCAGCACGCCCTGGGAGTGTCCGACCACCGCCGCCGGGGCGGTGTCGTTGACGTCGAAGCCCTCGGCCGCGAGGGCGCGCAGTGCACCCATCTGGGTGAGCAGGACCGCGGGGAGGGAGACCGCGGCGGCCGACAGGGAGGCGTCGTCGGGCAGGTCAGCCGCGTCCTCGTCCTCGCCGGTGGTGGTGTTGGCCCACTCGATGGGCCGGAAGCCGTGGGTCCGCACGACCGCGATCTCGTCATGGACGGGCTCGGTGAGGGCGACGGAGGCGTCGACGAGGTCCTGGAGCTCCGGCCCGATCCCCGTGCCGTCGATGAGATCGCTGAGCGCGTCGCGCCAGGCGATCCCCTGCCCGCCGAAGGCGAGCGCATAGGCCGTACCCTCACGGAGTTCGTCCGCGAGGGCGCGGGCGGCGCTACGGGCCGCGAACCCGGTCTCGATCGGGCGGGGGGTGAGGTCGCGGTCGTCGATCGTCACGTGTGGAACTCCTTGGCACTGCGTCAGGGACATCGCCGGAATCGGTGACCGGTTTCGGCGCAGCGCACAGAGTGCCACACAAAGTTGAGGTGCCCCTCAGATTGCGGGGGTACGACCGACCGAATCGCGGGTCAGCCGCCGGTCGGCGGCGGTGATGCCCGCCACAAAAAGACATGACGCGCGCCTCATATCTACAGGTGAGGCCACCCTCAGGTTCTGCGTTAGCGCCGTTATCGAATTGTTACATCGTTTTCAGGGACTCTCGGGCCACCAGGGCGTGTCGTCCAGCCCATACGGGTGCGCTGCCGACGCGCCCGCGACCCGGTACGGGACGACGCGTCGCCACTGCCGTGCCGCGATCAGGCGCCGCAGCGCAGCTCCTCCATGGCCCGCGCGTCCAACCCTTCGGCAGCGCACAGATCGGCGGCCAACCGGCGCGGCCCGGACGACCACTCGACGTGGGCGGCCCGCGCGGCCTGCCCGAACGACACGGTGACCAGGCCACCGATACCGGGCGTCTCGTCCGGCGCGAGCGCCCCCTCCCCCACCCGGTCGATCGCCACGACCTCGGCGACGGTCGCTGCCCCGGGCGCGGGGATCAGCCGCAGCTGCACGAGGTGACCGTCGAACGCCCCCATCCAAACGGCGAACGTACCGGTGCCGTCCGGCCGGAGCTCAAGCGTGCGCCCGTGCGAGAACCACCGGCCGGTCTCGCGCACGACGTCCGTGGGCGTCAGGACGGCCGGGGGCGGTACGGACGCGGCCACCGGTTCGACGGGCGCCACCACGGTCGGAACCGCCGGCCCGCCCGGCGCGAGCGTCCGCGGGGAGGCGGCGACGGAGCCCGCGCCGACGGTGAGCGTCACGAGCGCCGCGGCGACGAGCAGCCGATTCGCGGTCCGCCCTCCTAATTGGTGCCTCATGGGATTACCCTAATCACACCAGCCACGTGACCGAGTACCCGACTTGCGTCGATTCGATCACCAAATGGCAACCGTCCGACTAGAAGTAGGGGACTCGGAGCACGGCTCAGACCTGAACCCGCCCGCTCCCCCGCTGAGGAGGAATCCATGTCCACACCCGCCGCCACGGGCGGTACCAGGAGACGCGAGGCCTTCTCGGGGCGCTCCGTCTTCGTGTTCGCCGCCATCGGCTCCGCCGTCGGCCTCGGCAACATCTGGCGTTTTCCCTTCGTCGCCTACGACAACGGCGGCGGCGCGTTCCTCATCCCGTATCTGGTCGCGCTGCTCTCCGCCGGTATCCCCCTGCTGTTCTTCGACTACGCCATCGGCCACCGGTTCCGCGGCTCCGCTCCCCTGAGTTTCCGCCGCATGAACCGTTTCGCCGAGCCGATCGGTTGGATCCAGGTGTTGGTGTCCTTCGTGATCGCCGTCTACTACGCGGTGATCCTCGCATGGGCGGCCTGCTACGCCTGGTTCTCCGTCGACGGCCGCTGGGGCGAGACCTATGAGGAAACCGCCACCTTCTTCTCGGAGGACTTCCTCCGCGCCGGGTCCGGCTTCGGCCTGGACTTCGTGCCGCTCATCACGGGCGTGTTGGTCGTTGTATGGCTGTTCACTCTCGGCGTCCTCATCGCGGGAGTTCAGAAGGGCATCGGCCGGACCGCTCAGATCTTCATCCCGCTGTTGATCGTCTTGTTCGCGGCCCTGGTCATCCGGTCCCTGTTTCTCGAGGGGGCCGCCGACGGCCTCAACAACTTCTTCACGCCCGACTGGGGCGTGCTGACCGACCCCGGTGTGTGGATCGCCGCCTACGGGCAGATCTTTTTCTCCCTGTCGGTGGGCTTCGGCATCATGCTGACCTACTCGTCGTACCTCAAGCGCCGGTCGAACCTCACCAGCTCGGGTCTCGTGGTGGGCTTCTCCAACTCCGCGTTCGAGGTCCTGGCCGGTATCGGCGTCTTCGCCACCCTCGGCTTCCTGGTCTCCTCCGCCGCGGGTGCGGGTTGGGACGATGTCAGCGGCGGGCCGGGCCTGGCGTTCATCGCCTTCCCCGCGCTCATCTCACAGATGCCCGGCGGGCCCATCTGGGGCGTCGTGTTCTTCGCGTGCCTCATCCTCGCCGGCCTCACGTCGATGATCTCGATCGTCGAGGTGGTCATCTCCTCCTTCCAGGATAAGGTCGGCGTCTCCCGCACCACCGCAACGTTGGCGATCGGCGGCCCGATGGCCATCGTGTCGATCCTGCTCATGCCCACCGAGACGGGCCTGCAGAACCTCGACATCCTGGACAAGTTCGCCAACAGCATCGGCATCGTGGGCATCGCGCTCATCGCCCTCATCGTGGTGATGTTCGCGCTGCGCCTGGGTCCCACCCTGCGCGACCACCTCAACTCGGTCTCTTCGTTCAAGGTCGGCCCCATCTGGATCGTGTGCATGGCGGTCGTCACCCCGCTCATCTTGGCGTACGCGCTGTTCGGCGAGATCCGCAGCCTGGTCTCGGAGCCGTACGAGGGCTACGACGCCGCCGTACTCGGCGTCTGGGGCTGGGGCATGATCGCCGCGATCCTGGTGCTGTCGGTGATCCTGTCCCTGCTGCCCTGGCGCGGGGCCCGTCACCTCGACGGCCCGCCGGCGACGGACGACGATCCAAGCGACGTCTTCTACGAGGACCAGTTCGACGCGTCGGGCTCCCCCGTCCGGGCCGACGCGGCCAGCGCGACCCGCACGGCCGGCACCGGTACGCGCGGCAACCGTACCGAGACCACCCGAAACGAGGGCTGAACCATGGACACCGCAGCGATCATCATGATGGTGCTGTTCCTGCTCGTCATCTGGGGAGGCCTGGCACTGAGCATCGCGCACTTCGTCCGGCAGCCCGACGACATGACGGAGGAGAACGCCGCGCGCACGGCGCGGAAGGTCTGACTCCCGGTCATCGACCGTAGGCCCCGGTTCCACAGCGGAACCGGGGCCTACGTCGTCCCGGGGTTCCCCTCGACCGGGCCGTCCGAGCCCGCCTCGTACTCCTCCATTGGGACCGCGCCGGACTCCCAGGCCTCGATCACCGGGGTGAGGATCCGCCAGCACTCCTCGGCGACGTCGCCGCGGACGGTGAGGAGCCGGTCCCCGTCGAGGATCCGCCCGAGGACCTCCCCGTACGGGAGCAGGTCGCTGTCGCCGAGCTCGGTGTCGAGGCGGGAGTCCTCGAGCGCGAGACTGTCGCCGGAGGCGTTGGTCGCCAGGTCGAGTGCCACCCGGCCGGGCGCGATGCCCATCGTGAGCCGGCTCGGCGGGGCCCCGCCCGCGAACGCCTCCGGAACGTGTGGCGGCGGCCGGAACGTCACCGTCACCCGCATCGAGTCCTCACCCAGTGCCTTGCCTGACCGGAGCCGCACGGGCACTCCCGCCCAGCGCTGGTTCCGGACCTCGAGCACCACCTCGGCGAGCGTCTCGGTCCCCCGCGACGGATCGACGCCCTCCTCGTCGGTGTAGGCGACGACGTCACGGCCGCCCGCCCTGCCGGCCGTGTAGCGGGCGCGACGAGAGCACGCGGACGGGTCGTCCCGCCACACGTGGGTGGACCGGAGGGTGGTGGCGAGCAGGTCGTGCAGTTCGGTGGCGTCGAGTCGCGCGGGCGCCTCCATGGTGACCAGCGCCGTCACGAGCAACAGGTGCGACTGGAGCATGTCGACCAGCGCACCGGTCGAGTCGTAGTAGCCGGCACGGCCCTCGAGGGCGAGGGTCTCGTCGGCCACGACGTCGATGCGCTCGACGTGCTCGGCTGTCCACACGGGTTCCAGGACCCGGTTACCGAACCGCATCCCGAGGATGTTGAGGACGTTCGCGTCGCCGAGGAAGTGGTCGACGCGGTACACGCGGTCCTCGGGGACGAGGTCGAGGAGCAGCGCGTTGAGGTCGCGGGCCGAGGCGAGGTCGGTGCCGAACGGCTTCTCGACCGCGAACCGTACGTCGTCGCGGAGTGGGCGGCCGCGCAGTCCCTCGCACGCCGTGGCGGTGACGGCCGGGGGCAGGGCGAAGTACAGCACCACCGGGCCGTCGAGCCCGTCGATGAAGTCGGCGAACGCGTCGGCGTCCGTCACGTCCAGGGCGACGAAGCGAGTCGTCGCCGCGATCCGGTCGGCCTGATCCGGTCCGCAGCCGCCCTCGCGCAGCGCCGACCGGACGAGTCCGCGCCACTCGTCGTCGTCCATACCGGACCGGCCGGATCCGACGACGGTGACGTCCCGCCCGGGGTCGCGCGCCAGGAGCGAGCCCAGGCCGGGGAGCAGGAGGCGCTCGGTGAGATCACCCCCGGCCCCCAGGATCGCCAGGGTGGGGCGGTCGTTCTGTGACGTGGTGGTCGGCATGCGGTCGGGCCTCCCGGCGGGTCGTCGCCCGGCGGCTCGGTCCGGGCACTACTCGGCTGCCCGCCCGACGCTACCCGCGCGATCGTCCACCGGCCGGGCGCGACGCCAGTAGCCTCGGCGGCATGGACAGCGAGTCGAGCGACACGGCACCCGTCGAGGTGCGCCACCTGGTGCAGCAGTGGAAGCGCCTCGACGAGGTGCTGGCGGGCCTGAAGAAGGACGACTGGACGGCGGCGACGGCGCTGCCGGGGTGGACCGTGCGCGACATCGTCGCGCACATCGCCGGCACCGAGCACATGCTCGCCGGCGAGCCGGTCCCGGACATCGAGTTGCCGGAGTCGGTGCGCGAGTACGTCCGCAACCCGATCGGTGAGCTCAACGAGAAGTTCGTCCAGGAGGCCCGGTCGCTGGCGGTCGAGGACGCGTTCGCCGATTTCCGGGAGGTCGTCGCCGAGCGCACGGAACAGCTCGCGGAGATGTCCGCCGCGGACCTCGAGGCGGAGACCGGGTCCCCCGTCGGGAATGTCCCCTACCGGCGCTTCATGGGGGTGCGGGTCTTCGACTGCTGGGTCCACGAGGACGACATCCGGCAGGCGCTCGGCATGAAGCACCATCTCGGCGGTGACACCGGGCGGTTCGCCGTCGAGGAGATCGTCCGGGCCCTGCCGCGCATCGTCGGGAAGGGCGCCGGCGCCCCCGACGGGTCGCGTGTCCGGTTCCGCGTCGTCGGCGAGGACGACGCGGATCTGCCGCTGGTCACCGACGTCGTCGTCGACGGACGCGCGCGGCTCGCCGACGTGGACGACGCCGCGCGGCCCACCGTCGAGCTGGTCTTCGACACGGCCACCTTCGTGCGCGCGACGACCGGCCGCATCACCGCCGAGCCGGGTCACGGCGTGGAGGTCACCGGGGACGAGGATCTCGGCCGGGCGATCCTCGGATCGTTGGCCTTCACCATCTGAGCCCTCGGGAGGTGGTGACGACGACGAGGAGCTCAGCAGCCGGAGGGTCCGGCCAGACGCCCGGTCCGCACATCGTCGTCATGGGGGTCTCCGGGGCCGGGAAGTCGACGGTCGCGCGGGTCATAGCCGATCGAACGGGAGCGGAGTTGGTGGATGCCGACGACCTGCACCCTCCGCACAACAGGCGGAAGCTGGCGGCCGGCGACCCCCTCACCGACGACGACCGCTGGCCGTGGCTGGAGGCGGTCCGCGACCGCATGAGGGACCACGACCACCCGCGCGGGTCGGAGGCGCCGGGGCCCGACCGCGGCCTCGTCGTCGCGTGCTCGGCGCTGCGCCGCGCCTATCGCGATGTGTTGCGCGACGTTCGCCGCCCGGTGTTCTTCGTCGAGCTCGGCACCGATCCGGAACTCATCGCCGCCCGTCTCGCCGCCCGCCGCGGCCACTTCGCATCCGATCGGATCCTTGAGTCGCAGGTGCTCACGCTGGAGTCGGTCGGGGCCGACGAGTACGGCATGGTCTGCCCGATCTCGCGGCCGGCGGACGAGATCGCCGAGGACGTGTTGGCCGCGCTGTCGGGATGAGGCGGCGGTCAGCCGGGCTCGGCCGCCGTCAGCCCCGGTGCTGCCGCGCCCACCCCGGGACGTCCTCGAGGACGGATCCGTCGCCCAGCGACGACCCGGTGATGACACTCATGCTGCCGTCGTTCTCGAGGATGACGGCCGCGACGTCGCCCAGGTCGCCGACGCCGGAGGAGCGGATGGTCTGGCGGATGTCGGCGTGGGTGAGGCGGTGGCGGGCGATCTGGTCGTCGAGGAAGACGCCGTCGCGCACGAGCAGCGTCGGGTCGGCGGTGAGGACGGCCCGCCCGGCCCGCGACCTCCTCAGCCGCGAGACGGCGTACTGCAGGACGACGAGCAACGCCATCGCGATCGCGCCCTCGGTCCAGGACACGTCGGAGCTGAGGATGATGGTCGCGAGCGTGGAACCGAGCGCGACGGTGACGACGAAGTCGAAGGCGTTGAGCTGCGTCAGGGTGCGCTTGCCGAACACCCGCACCACCAGCACGAGGAACGCGTAGGCGGCGGCGCCGACGAGCAGGACGCGGAGAACGTCAGGCCAGTTGTCGAACCACATGCCCGCACCGTACCGACGAGCCGGCGCCGACGAGCCCCCGTGCCGACGAGCCCCGTGCCGGCGGCCCGGGCTACCTCTCCGCCATCGGGGTGGCGAAGTGCTGGACGTAGAGATGCGCCTCCGGCAGGTCCTGGTAGGCGGCGGTCCGCATGCAGACACGCACGCGGGTGAAGTCCGGGTCGAGGATGTTCTCCCTGTGGCCCGGGCTCTGCATCCACTGGGCGACCGGGTCGGGCCCGCCGGTGGACGAATAGAAGAGGTTCTCCGCTGCCCTGTGGTAATCGACGCCGGCCTCGCGGATGAAGGCGCCCGGGCCGCCGCTGCCGTCAGGCGCGTGATGCGCCCAATAGTCCCTCGCGATCATGTCGTCCGCCTTCGCACAGGCACTGTCGCGGAGCTTATCGCTGGCGTCCAGGGGCGGGAGCCCGTTCTCGCTGCGCTGCGCGTTCGTCCGCTCCTCCACCGGGGACGGTTCCGCCGGAGGCTCGAGCGGCGCCGCGACACGGGGGTCCGTCCACGGGAGTCCCCCGTTCACCGCGAGATCCGACTCCGCGCAGCCACTCATCACCGAGGCCGCCAGGATCAGCGCCGCGGCCGCCGCACTCGCGACTGTCCGGTTGCTCATCCTCATCACCCGACATCCTGATCACCCGGTCCGAGTGGAGAGACCTGTGCGCCCGGGGAGACTTGAACTCCCACGTCCGTAGACACTGGAACCTAAATCCAGCGCGTCTGCCAATTCCGCCACGGGCGCGTCACCCGGGGGTACCGGGCGAGATGAGCTTACCGCGTGGTCAGCGGTACCGTGGAGGCGTGTCCGACACCCTGAGTTCCCGAGCGACCGGAGACGAGGCCGCGTCCGCGGATCCGGCGCCGTCCTCGGTCAAGCACCGTCCGGCGTGGATCGCGTTCGTCGTCCTCGGCGCGATCGTGTGCATCGGGATGGGCCTGTGGCAGCTCGCCCGCTACCAGGAAGCCAGCGGCACCGTCCAGAACCTCGGGTACACGTTCATGTGGCCGTTCCTCGGGGGCTTCCTCATCTACGCGTACCTCAAGTACGTCCGGATGGAGGCCGCCGAGGACGACTGGGCCTCCGCCTCGGTCGGTACCGCCGGCGCACGGGGCACCGACGACGATGACGACGACGAGGCCGACCCCCGCGCGGCGGACCTGCCGGCCGCCGGGAAGAACGGGTCGGGCCGGGACCGCTTCGGCGTCCTGACGGAGATCCCCGCCGACCTGCTCCCGACCCGTCGACCCGCCGCGGACGTCCGGGCCCGTGACGAGGGCCTGGACGCGTACAACGCCTATCTCGCCGAGCTGGCCCGGAAGGATCGGGCGGCCGGCGGCAACCACCAGGAGAGATCCGCTTCATGACCGCCGCAACCACGCCGCAGACCGACAACCGCAGGCCGGACCCGGGCGGGAAGGTCGCCGGTGCGCTCAAGCGCTACCGCGTGCTCGCCTGGATCACCGGTGTGTGGCTGCTCGTGCTCACCGTGGAGATGATCTACAAGTACCTCATCCTGGCCGACTCCTCGGACGCGCCCGAGTGGTTCACCTACATCGGTCAGGCGCACGGCGTGTTCTACATCCTGTACCTGTTCATGACGCTGGACCTGGCGATCAAGGCCCGCTGGCCCGCGACGCGCACGCTGCTCACCGCGCTTGCGGGGACGATCCCGTTCCTGTCGTTCTGGTTCGAGCACAAGCGGACCCGCGACGTCCACGCCGAGTACGCGATCTGACCCCGCTCAGCCCTCGGCGCGCGCGGCGAGCACCCGCAGCGCCGGCGCCAGCGCACGCAGCGCCCGGCCGCGGTG
>NZ_KV823996.1:0-2627 GCF_001815995.1 Dietzia sp. HMSC21D01
CCCGGCCCCACCCGAGAGGGGGCCGGGCGCGGTGTCGTGTGTCCGGCCGTACTCGCGGGGCGCGGACGCGTGTGGTTCGTCCCGGCCACCCGCGCGGGCCCCGGGGTCAGAAGTCGCCGGCGGACCGGCGCAGGGAGGCGATCGCGTCGATGAGGGCCACCTGCTCGTCGGGGCTCATCCCCGGGTCGGCGAACACGCCGGCGTTGAGCGCTGCGGTCGCCTCGGCCACCACGCGCCGACCGTCGTCGGTGATCTCGACCAGCGTGGTGCGGCCGTCGGTCGGGTGCGGGCGACGTTCGACCAGGCCCGCGTCGAGCAGCCGCTTCATCGCACTGGTGACGCTGGTGACGTGTACCTGGAGGCGCTCCGACGCCTTGGTGATGGGCAGCGCCCCGGAACGCGAGAACGCGAGCAGCCGCAGGAGCTCGTAGCGGGGGAACGACAGGTTCCAGGGCCTGAGGGTCTCCTCGACCCGGGCGAGCAGGATCTGATGCGCGCGCATCACCGACGTCACGACGGTCATGCCCTGCGCGGCGTCGGCCCAGCCCTCGCGTTCCCAGTTGGCGCGTGCCTGGTCGATGCGATCGGGGATCGGGGTGGTCCTGGGGGGCAAGGGCACACTCCTGGAGGGCACGACGGTCGGGCGGTCAGGAGAGTCTATCCGCCCGACGGGCCCGCGCAGGGAGGACCCGGCACCGCCGCGTCAGCCGGGTCCGGCGCACGCGCGCCCCACCATGTTGGGGGGACCGCGGCGATTCGGCGACGCGGGTTCGCGGTGTGACCGACGCTATGGTCACCGCATGAGATCTGCTGTCCAGCAGTCGGGAACGACTTTCGACCCGGCGCGTATCCGCCATCCGCACTTCCGGGACCTCGTCACCGATGTCGCCACGGCCGTCTCCCGCATCGAGGACGGCGACACCGTCGCGATCAGCGGGTTCGCCAGTGCTGGCACCCCCAAGGCGTTCGCGCCGGCGCTCGCCGAGCGGATGCGGGCCGTCCGCGCGGCGGGCGGCCGGCTCCGCGTCAACCTGCTCACCGGCGCCTCGGTGAGCAACGAGGCCGAGGCGATGCTCGCGGAGGTCGACGGCGTCGACCTCCGGATGCCGTACCAGAGCGAGCCCACCGCGCGGCGGGCGATCAACGAGGGCCGCGTGGACTACGTGGACATCCACCTCTCGCACGTCGCGCAGCAGGTGTGGGAGGGCTACTACGGGAACGTGGACGTCGCCGTGGTCGAGGTGGCCGCGGTGACGGACGACGGCAAGCTCGTCCCGGCGATGTCCCTGGGCAACAACAAGACCTGGCTCGATGTCGCGGACAAGGTGATCCTCGAGGTGAACTCGTGGGTGCCGCTGGGCGTCGAGGGCATGCACGACGTCTACTACGGCACCGCGCTGCCGCCCGAGCGTCGGCCGATCATGCTCACCCGTCCCGACGACCGGATCGGACAGGCCCATCTCGAGGTCGACCCGGCCAAGGTGATCGCCGTGGTGCCCACCGACCGGCAGGACTCCGCGAGCGCGCTCACCGAGCCCGACGAGATCAGCCGGGCCATCGCCGGGCACGTCGTGGAGTTCTTCCGTCACGAGGTCGAGCGCGGGCGTATGCCCGCGGGCAGCCTCCTCCCGCTGCAGGCCGGGATCGGCAACGTCGCCAACGCCGTGCTCTCCGGATTGGAGGCCGGGCCGTTCGAGGACCTGACCTGCTACTCGGAGGTCATCCAGGACTCCATGCTGCGGCTCATCCGCGAGGGCAAGGTCGCGCACGCCTCGGCCACCTCGCTGGCCCTGTCGCAGGCGGGTCTCGAGGAGCTGGTCGACAACATCGATCTCTACCGCGATCACATCACGCTGCGCCCGCAGGAGATCAGCAACCACCCGGAGATCGTCCGGCGTCTGGGCATCATCGGGATGAACGGCATGCTCGAGGCGGACGTGTACGGCAACGTCAACTCGACCCACGTGTGCGGCACCCGGATCATGAACGGGATCGGCGGTTCCGGCGACTTCACCCGTAACGGGTACGTCTCAATGTTCCTGAGCCCGTCCACCGCGAAGGGCGGTGCGGTGTCGGCGATCGTGCCGATGATCCCGCACGTCGACCACACCGAGCACGACGTCCAGGTGATCGTCACCGAGCACGGCCTGGCCGACCTGCGCGGGCTCAGCCCCCGCAAGCGCGCCCGCCTCGTCGTGGACAACTGCGCCGACCCGGCGTACCGGCCGCTGCTCCACGACTACCTCGACAGGGCGAACGCCCGGCCCGACGCCGGCAACACCCCGCATATGCTCGAGGAGGCGTTCTCCTTCCACACCCGTTTCGCCGCGACGGGAAGCATGCTGGAGTAGAGGAGCCCCATCCCGACAGACGCACCCGGAGGATCGATGACGACCAGCCCGAGGCCCCTACGCATCGGCAACGTCTCCGCGTCGCGGACGGATCGTTCCAGCGCGACTGCCGAGTTCCTCGCGGCGGCGTCGCTCGACGTCCTCGCGCTGGACATGCTCTCCGACGAGGCGATGCTCGACCTGGCCGAGCAGCGGGCGGCGGGCGGCCCCGGATACGAGCGCGCCGCCCTCGTGCAGATCGGCGAGTGCCTCGACCGCCTCGGCGCGGGCCGGGCC
>NZ_KV823997.1:0-3080 GCF_001815995.1 Dietzia sp. HMSC21D01
CGCAGCCGGCGGGCCAGCCGGACCCGGGACGGGCGGCCCGACCGCCGGGGTGCCCGGCACCGGTTCCGCCCCCGGAGGGACGGCGGGAACGGGCCCGGGGACGATGGGCTCGTCGTCGTCGACCAGTACGGCCAACGGTCCGCGAGCAGGGGCGATGCCGATGGGCGCGATGATGGGCGCGGCCGGGGCCGGACAGAATTCGGACCGTCGCGGCCACACCCCCGCCGGCTACCTGACCAACGCCACCAACACCACCGCCATCATCGGCGACCCCGTCAAGGTCGCACCGGCGGTGCTGGGGCGGACCGTGGACGAGCCGGCACAGGAGGGTGGCCGGGACGGCGCCGCGCCGTACCGCGGCCGCACCCTCGGACGCGACTACACCGGCGGCGGCGCCAAAGGACCGTAGCGCAGGGACCGTGGCCGGGAGACCGATTCGGCTCAGCTCAGACCGCGCAACGTCGCCGGCGCCGGGAACGGCACCACGATCTCGCGGCCGACCTCCTCGATCGCGTCGGTGAGCGCGGTGGAGAGCACGATGCGGTCCTCGTAGACATGCGCGATGCGGACCACCGTCTCGCGGTCGCCCTCGTCGATGACATACCGGTCCATGAGGAACCGCAGGCCCACTCCCTCGAGGACCTGCTCGGCCTCGTGCCAGTCGTCGACCGGGTCCAGCGGCCGGCCCAGTCTGTCGATCGGCACGACCAGCGGCTCGGCGACCGCCATGTCGATCCAGCCGACCACCTCGCCGTCGTCACGCCGGTGCGGCACCCACGACGCGGGGATCACAACGACCCCACCGCACCCACCACCCCGGTCATGCGGTGACCACCGCCTCCATCGCCAGGAACGCCACCACTGACACGACCGGGGTCGCCCCTGTCGGCTCAGAACTTGCGGAACGTGTGCCCGAGCAGCTTCTTCCCGCCCTCGGCGAGCTTGCCTGCCTTCGCGGCGGTCGGCAGCAGCGACAGTGCGTTGAGCCGCGACGTGACGTGCAGCCGCGCCGCGCGCTCTGCACTCTTCCACCCGCGGGCGGCGAAGGCGTCGGCCTCGCCGCCGAAGAAGCGGGCCTCCTCGTCGAACCGGCGCCCGTCCAACGCGCGCACCGACGAGTCGGACGCGGAGTGACGCCGGTAGAGGAACGCCAGCGTCGGGTCGTAGATCATGTGGCCGCCGCCGGTGATGACGTCCACCAGCAGGGCGAGATCCTGCACCACGTCCAGTCCCTCGCGGAAACCGATCCGCTTGACCCACTCGGAGTTCCACGCCAGGGACGGGAAGTATGTCCAGTTCCCGTGCATGAGCGAGGTCATGAGCTTCTCGCCGTGCAGCACCGTGCGGCCCTGCGTCTTGGGCTGCGTGAACGCCTTGACCGAGTCGGACAGGCCGCGCACGGGCGCACCGTTCTCGTCGATCACGCTGACGCCGACCTCCATCACGGCGGCGTCGGGCACGGCGGCGAACCCGTCGGCCACCACCTGGAGGTAGTTGGGCAGCATGACGTCGTCGGCACCCATGATCACCACGATCGGCGCGGTGACCATCTCCACGCACTTGCGGTAGTTGCCGTTCGCGCCGAGGTTGACCTCGTTCTTCTCGTACGAGACCCGCTCGTCGCGCGCGGTGATCTCGCCCATGTAGCGGGCCGGCTCGGGATCCGGGTAGCCGTCGTCCACCACGACGAGGCGGAAATCCCGGTAGGTCTGGGCGAGGACACTGTCCACGGCCTTCTTGAAGTGGTCGACGTCCCCGTAGTACGGGAGCATCACGTCAATGGCCATCAGGGGAACCGCCGTCCTTCTCATCACCGGGTTGTCCGACTGATCGCATAGTATCGACCCGCGATGACGGGTGACAGAGTGCGGGACAGCGAGCCGGGAGCGGCGGACCGACCGGCGGGCGGCCACGGCCCCGTCGGCAACCGCGATGTGTGGCTCATCGTGCCCTGTTTCAACGAGGGCACCGTGATCGAGGACGTGCTGCGCAGTGCGCGCGAGACGTTCCCCAACATCGTGGCGGTGGACGACGGGTCGGCGGACGACTCGGCCTCGGCGATCCACCGCGCCGGCGCGCACCTGGTGCGGCACCCGGTCAACCTCGGCCAGGGGGCGGCCATCCAGACCGGTGTGGAGTACGCCCGCGCCCAGCCCGGCGCCCGCTACTTCGTCACGTTCGACGCCGACGGTCAGCACCAGGTCAAGGACGTGCAGGCGATGGTCGAGCGGCTGCGCAGCGAGCCGGTGGACATCATCGTGGGCACCCGCTTCGGCCGCCCGCGCGGTGAGGACGACCAGGTGCCGCTCATCAAACGCCTGGTCCTGCGCACGGTGGTGCTGCTCAGCCCCCGCACCCGACGGCTCGGCCTGACCGACGCCCACAACGGGCTGCGCGTGTTCAACCGCCGCGTCGCCGAGGACCTCAACCTGCGCATGAACGGCATGAGCCACGCCAGCGAGTTCGTGGAGCTCATGGACTCGCACGGCTGGCGGGTCGCCGAGCAGCCGGTGGACATCCTCTACACCGAATACTCCATGTCCAAGGGGCAGTCGCTGCTCAACGGCATCAACATCCTCTCCGACGGCTTCGTGGGACGGAGGCTGCCCCGATGATCAAGGTCCTGCTCCTGCTGGCCGGCGCCGCACTGGTGCTGTTCTTCCTCGCCAACCGCCGGAAGGCGCGGGCCAAGGCGGGCGTGAAGATCGGGTTCGTCCTCTTCGTGGTGTTCATGGTGTACGCCGTGATCCGCCCCGACGACCTCACGGTGATCGCCAACGCCCTCGGCGTGCAGCGCGGCACCGACCTGGTGTTGTACGCGCTGGTCATGGGCTTCGCTTTTGTCACCGTCTCCACCTACGTGCGGTTCCGCGAGCAGGAGCTGCGCTACTCGCGCCTGGCGCGCACCCTCGCCCTGCAGAACGCCGTGCGTCCCGACGACACGGTCGACGTCCGCGCGATGAAGCCGGCGGCGGACGACGACCCGCTGCGGCCCTGACCCCGCCCGTGGACGACGCCGTGCGTGGCGAAGCCGCACGCCTGCTGCGGCGCCTCGAGGTGGCGGGCGCTCGCCTCGACCG
>NZ_KV823998.1:0-11267 GCF_001815995.1 Dietzia sp. HMSC21D01
GGCCCGTCCCACGCGGGTCTGCCGCCGGCGACCCACGCGCACGATGCGGCGAGCGGGCAGGCGTCGCAGTCGGGGCTCCGCGCGGTGCACACGAGCGCGCCCAGTTCCATCATCGCGACCGAGAACGCCACCGCCTCCTCGCGATCGTCGGGGAGCAGCGCCTCCACGGCGGCGAGGTCGCGCCGGATCGACGGCGGACCCGCCTCGGCGACCCCGTTGACCGCGCGGGCGACGACGCGCCGCACGTTGGTGTCCACCACGGGGACGGCCTGGCCGTGCGCGAAGCAGGCGACGGCGCGTGCCGTGTAGTCGCCGACGCCCGGCAGGGAGAGCAGGTCTTCCACGTCGGTGGGAACCTCACCACCGAATGTGTCGACGACGACGACAGCGCACTCCCGCAGTCGCAACGCACGGCGCGGGTAGCCGAGTTTGCCCCACATGCGGATCACCTCCGCGGGGGAGGCGGTGGCGAGTTCGGCCGGGCCCGGCCACCGCGCCAGCCACTCGCGCCAGACCGGCTCGACCCGGGTGACCGGCGTCTGCTGGCTCATCACCTCACACAGCAGGATCTCCCAGGCGCTCACGCCGTCCTCACGCCACGGCAGGGGACGGCCGGCACGGGAGAACCAGGAGAGCAGGGAGCGGGTGTCGATGCCGTGGGCCCCGGGGGAGGTCACCGATGAACCCTCCGGAAGGTACGTGCACAATATGAGACATGCCTCATACCAACCCGATCAGTGCCTGGGCCTCGCTGCGCGACGGCAACCACCGGTTCGTCGAGGGCCAGATGCGTCATCCGAGTCAGAATACCGAGCGGCGCGAGAAGCTCGTCGCCGCGCAGCACCCCAAGGCGGTGCTGTTCGGGTGCTCCGACTCGCGGGTGGCGGCCGAGATCATCTTCGACCAGGGTCTCGGTGACCTGTTCGTCATCCGCACCGCGGGTCACATCATCGACACCGCGGTGCTCGGGTCCATCGAGTACGCCGTGCACGTGCTCGACACCCCTCTGATCGTCGTGCTGGGCCACGACAGCTGTGGCGCGGTGAAGGCCACCACGGACGCGTTGGCGACCGGGGAGATCCCGCCCGGTTTCCTGCGTGACGTGGTCGAGAAGGTGTCGCCGTCGATCCTCAACGGCCGTCGCGAGGGACTGAGCACGACCGACGACTTCGAGGCGCGCCACGTGCTGGAGACGGGCGAACTGCTCAAGCAGCGGTCCAAGATCATCAGCGACCGGATCGACGAGGGCCGTCTGGCGATCGTCGGGGTCACCTACAAGCTCTCCGACGGTCACGCGTACCTCCGCAGCGCCATCGGGGACGTTCAGGACGTCCCGCACGGCCCGGGCGAGGAGATGGTCGCGGTCTAGCGGCCACCCACCGGCGGCGCCGTCTGGGGGACACGCCGCGCCGCAGGTCCGACGGTGCGCGGGCTCGGCTCTAGAGTTGGGCCCGTGCACGAACCCCAGGGCCCCCTTCCGCGTGAAGTCTATGTGCGTCGCCGCGTCGCCGCGGTGGTCGTCGCGGTCGTCGCCGTCCTGGTCGTGGTGCTCGCGCTCTTCCTCGCCTCGCGGGACACCGGGACGGACACCCAGGAGACCGCCACCGGCGGTGACGCGGGCTCCACGGAGCCGGTGGCCACCTCGGAGACGTCGACCACCGGGACCTCGGAACGCGACGACGACGGCGGCGCCTCGCGGGGACGGTGCGCGGACGAGGACCTGCGCCTGGATGTCTGGCCCGCCGAGCCGAACGTGGCGGTGGGGCAGGACGTGCGCTTCTTCGTGAACATCGTCAACGTCTCGGACACGACCTGTGACCGCGATCTGGCGGAGGCGCCGTTGTCGTTCGAGGTGTACCGCCTGGACGACAATTCCAAGGTGTGGTCGAGCATCGACTGCACGACCCCGCGCGACGAGGACGAGGTCGAGTTGCGTCCCGACGAGCCCGAGCCGCGGCAGATCGACTGGACCGGCCGCCGCTCGGCGGAGGGCGCGTGCTCCGAGGCGGACCGCACGCCCGTGGAGGTGGGCGCGTACCAGGTGTACGCGCTGGTCGGGAACGTCTTCAGCCCGGCGGCCACGTTCAACGTCGTCGAGGCCCCCGAGTCCTGAGCCGCGCCCGGGTCAGACGATGCCCAGGCCAGTGAGGCGCTGGTGGACGTGCCGCGCCCAGAGCGCGCCGACGCCCTCGACGTCCGCGAAGTCCGACTGCTCGGCCGAGAGCAGCGCCGGGACCGAGCCGAAGCGCTCGACGAGGGCCGTGATCTGCACCGGCCGCAGGCGCGGGATGTGCGTCAGCATGCGGTACCCTCGGGCGGTCACGTGGTCGTCGAGGTCCTCGGGCTCGGCCGGCAGCCCCAGGCACCGGGCCACGGGAGCGGGCAGGAGGAGGTCGGCGTCGGAGAGTGCGGCCAGCCGCTCGAGCCCGGCGTCGATCTGCTCGGCGGTCGGGACGGGGCGGCGATCACCGTCGACGGGCTCGACCCTCAGGTGGTCGGCGACGAGGCCCCGCAGTTCGTCCGGGGTGTCGGACAGCAGCTCCTCCAGCTGGAGAGTGGTCTGCCGGCCGTACTCGCCCATCTCCACGGTGAGCTCGGCGAGCTCGGCGCCCAGGCGCTCGAGGCGGAGCAGTCTCTGGGCCATGGCCACCACGTCGCGGACGGAGGCGTAGTCGCCAATCTCCGCCCGGTCGAGTCGGGCGCGGGCGCGGGCGGCGTGGGCGCCGTGACGCTCCATGGTCGCGACGGTCTGGTCGGCGCGCGCGAGCAGCACGACCGGGTCCGCGAGCACGCGGGCCAGACCGCCGGCGTAGACGGTGACCGTCGTCATCGACGCCGAGACGGCGACGGTGGGCACACCGGTGTGCGCGGCCGTCCGCTCGGCGGCGCGGTGTCGGGTGCCCGTCTCGACCGCGGGTAGCGAGGGGTCCGGCACGAGATGGACGTTGGCGCGGGTGATGCGGGACCCGTCGGTGGACAGCACGACAGCGCCGTCCATCTTGCTCAGTTCTCGCAGGCGGGCCGGGGTGAACTCGACGTCGAGGTCCACGCCGCCGTCGCAGACGGCCTGGACGACCGGGTCGTCGCCGAGCACCACGAGGCCGCCGGTGCCGCTGCGGCGGATCCGGTCGAGTGCGTCACGCAGCGTCGTGCCCGGGGCGAGACGGCGCAGGACGGCGCGCATCTCGGGGTCGACCGGCGAACCGTCGGCCGAGCGGGCGGAGAGGGCGGACGTGTCAGTGCCCCTCGGACTCGCCGACGAACTCCGTCGGACGGGTGTACTCGCCGGCCTCGACGATCTCACCGACGACGGCGGCCTTGGTCTCGATCCGGTCGCCGTTGGAGAAGGACACGGTGGCGGGCACCGAGGTGCCGATGCTCAGGTCGTCCGCCGACGGCAGGGTGGCGGTGGTCTGCTCGACGCACACGCCCTCGACCGGGACGGGCTCGGCGTTCTCGCGGGCGTCGACCACGATCGAGCAGCCGCGCTCGAGCGGCTGCGTCTCACCGAGCTGGACGGGGATCCCGTCGATCTGGACGCTGTCCAGGGAGACGGGCTCGCCCAGGCCGTAGCCGCTGAAGGAGGCGACGAAGCCGACGCGGGCCTCTCCGCCGTTCTCGGGGACGACCACCTGCAGGTCGTTGACCGCTAGGTCGCCGACCTCGCCGCCTCCACCGTCGACCGCGGCGACCTGGTTGGCTGTCTGCGAGACCTGGCCGGCGCTGCAGGCCGACGCCCCGAGGGCGGCGCCCACGGCCAGGACTACGAGCGCGGTGCGGCGCAGGCCGGTGTTCGGTGAAGTCACGTCAGGCTCCTCGGGGATGGTCGTCTCTCAGGCCGGTCTCATCGTAGTCCACGGCGGGTCCGGACCTGCGGCGGAGTGCCCGCTCCCGCCCCCGCGATCGCGCCGTCACGCGTGGCACGTTGCTGACCTGCGCAAACGGAAAACGCCTGCACTGAGGGCGTGCTAAGATAGGTCAGTCGAAAGGGGAGAGCCACTCATGGAGTTCAAGGTCGGCGACACCGTCGTCTACCCGCATCACGGCGCCGCCACCATTCAGGCGATCGAGATGCGGACGGTCAAGGGCACCGAGAAGGAATACCTCGTCCTCAAGGTCTCACAGGGCGACCTCACGGTGAAGGTACCGGCCGAGAACGCCGAGTACGTGGGCGTGCGCGACGTCGTGGACCAGGCGGGTCTCGACAAGGTCTTCGAGGTCCTGCGCACCGAGCACGCGGAGGAGCCCACCAACTGGTCCCGCCGCTACAAGGCCAACGGTGAGAAGCTCGCCTCCGGCGACGTCAACAAGGTGGCCGAGGTCGTCCGTGACCTCTGGCGCCGCGACCTCGACCGCGGCCTGTCCGCCGGCGAGAAGCGGATGCTCGCCAAGGCGCGCCAGGTGCTCGTCGGCGAGCTGGCTCTCGCCGAGCGCTCCGACGAGGAGCGTGCGGACGCCCTCCTCGACGAGGTGCTGGGCTCCGCCGCCCCGGCGTGACACCCGCCGCCCACCAGACGGCATGACGCGTCAACGCGCGCCCGGACACGGTATCGTCGGCCACCCCGCCCGCACGGGCAGGGTGGCCGCCGTCGTCCCCGCGGCCGGATCCGGCGTCCGGCTCGGAGCGGGACTGCCCAAGGCGTTCGTCGAGCTACACGGCCGCACCATGCTCGAGCGGGCCGTCGCCGGCCTGTTGGCCTCCGGCGCCGTCGACGACGTCGTCGCCGTGGTCCCCGCGGACCGCGTCGCACAGGCGGAGTCGGAGCTGGCCCACCTCCGGGACTACGACCACCTCGTCGTCGTCACAACCGGGGGCGCGGAGCGCACCGACTCGGTGCGCAACGGACTCGCGGCGCTGACCTCCCACCGACGCCACCCCCGCGCGGCGATCTACGACGTCCTGCTCGTGCACGACGCGGCGCGCTGCCTCACACCCCCCGAAGCGATCCGGCGGGTCGTGGCGGCCGTCCGCGGCGGCGCGGTCGCGGTGGTCCCCGTCCTCCCGGTCGTCGACACCGTCAAACAGGTCGACGCCGACGGCTATGTCGTCGGCACCCCCGACCGTGCCGCCCTCCGCGCCGTCCAGACGCCCCAGGGCTTCGCGCCCGACGTCCTGCTCGCCGCCTACGACGCCGCCGGGGACGTGGCCACCGACGACGCCGGACTCGTCGAGCGGACCGGCGGTCGCGTCGCCACGGTCCCCGGCGACCCGCTCGCGTTCAAGATCACCACCGGCGACGACCACGCCCGCGCCCTCGCCGAACTCGACCCCGGCGCGTTCGTCCCCGCCGGCCCCCAGGAGGAGAAGTGACCGGACCCGTCATCCCCCGAGTCGGGATCGGCACCGACGCCCACCGCATCGAACCGGGCAAGCCCTGCATGATGGCGTGCCTGCACTTCCCCGACGACCACGGCTGCGAGGGCCACTCCGACGGCGACGTCGTGGCCCACTCCCTGGTCGACGCCCTGCTGTCCGCCGCCGGGCTCGGCGACCTCGGTGCCCTCGTCGGAACCGGCCGGTCCGAATATGACGACGTCTCCGGTGAACGACTGCTGCGCGAGGCGTGCGACGAGCTGGCGCGGAACGGATGGGCCATCGGCAACGCCGCCGTGCAGATGGTGGGCAACCGGCCCAAGATGGGCCCACGGCGCGTCGAGGCCGAACAGCGGCTCGGCGAGATCATCGGCGCGCCCGTCTCCGTCTCGGCCACCACCACCGACGGCATGGGTTTCACCGGTCGAGGCGAGGGGGTCTCCGCCGTCGCCACCGCCCTGGTGTACCGGGCCTGACGCGGGCGCACCGGTAGACTCGGGCCCCGTGACGCTCCATCTCTACGACACCGCCACCCGCTCCCTCCGGGAGTTCACCCCCGTCCGGGAAGGGCACGCGTCGGTCTACCTCTGTGGAGCCACCCCCCAGGCCATACCCCACATCGGTCACGTCCGCTCCGGCGTCGCGTTCGACGTCCTGCGCCGCTGGCTGCTCGCCACCGGCTACGACGTCGCGTTCGTGCGCAACGTCACGGACATCGACGACAAGATCCTCACCAAGGCCGCGGAGAACGGCCGCCCCTGGTGGGAGTGGGCCGCAACCCACGAACGCGAGTTCACCCGCGCCTACGATGCGCTCGGCGTGCTACCGCCGTCCACCGAACCCCGCGCCACCGGGCACATGACCCAGATGATCGAGTACATGGAACGCCTCATCGAGCGCGGGTACGCCTACCCGGCCGAGGGCAGCGTCTACTTCGACGTCGCGGCGTGGTCGGCCGCGCCCGAGGGCGACTACGGGCACCTGTCCGGCCACCGGCTCGACGAGGTCGACCAGGGCGAGTCCGCCGACCTCCGCGGCAAGCGGGACCCCCGCGACTTCGCCCTGTGGAAGGCCGCCAAGCCCGGCGAACCCAGCTGGCCCACCCCCTGGGGCGACGGTCGGCCAGGCTGGCACCTCGAGTGCTCCGCGATGGCCACCTGGTACCTGGGCGGCACTTTCGACATCCACGGTGGCGGGCTCGACCTGCAGTTCCCGCACCACGAGAACGAGGCCGCACAGTCTCACGCTGCCGGCGACGGGTTCGCCCGCTACTGGCTGCACAACGGCTGGGTGACGATGGCCGGCGAGAAGATGAGCAAGTCGCTCGGCAACGTGCTCAGCGTGCCGAACATCCTCACCGCCGTCCGGCCGGTGGAACTGCGCTACTACCTCGGAAGTGCGCATTACCGCTCGATGCTGGAATACTCTCCCGAAGCCCTGCAGGAGGCGGCCGCCGCGTACCGGCGGATCGAGGCGTTCGTGCAGCGGGTGGACGAGGCCGTCAGGTCGGGCGGGGCGCCGGACGCCGGGGTGCCCGTCGGTGAGTGGACGGAGGCGTTCGCCGCCGCGATGGACGACGATCTGGGGGTGCCCGCCGCGCTGGCGGAGATCCACGGTCGGGTCCGGGCCGGCAACACCGCGCTGTCGGCGGGCGAGACGGAGGCGGCGCTCACCGCGGCCGCGTCCGTCCGGGCGATGACCGCGGTACTCGGGGTCGACCCGCTGGACCCGCAGTGGACCTCCGCCGCGGGCGGCGACGATGCCGCCCTCGCCGCCCTCGACCTCCTCGTCCGCGCGGAGCTCGAGGCCCGCGCTCAGGCGCGGGCCGACAAGGATTTCGCCACCGCCGACGCCATCCGTGACCGACTGGTCGCGGCGGGTATCGACGTGGCCGACACCGCGGACGGCCAGAAGTGGTCGCTCGCCCACCGGAAGGACTGACATGGCAGGGAACTCGAGTCGGCGCGGAGCCATCCGCAAGTCCGGCACCAAGAAGGGCCAGGTCGTCGGGTCGGGCGGCCAACGACGCCGAGGACTGGAGGCACGCGGCGCGACCCCCAAGGCGGAGGACCGGACCTACCACCCGGCACACCGTCGGGCCAAGGCCGCCAATCGCAAGGCCGAGGGCGCGCAGCAGCGCCGCCGCCAGGCACAGAAGCAGGCCGACGGCCCCGAGTACGTGGTGGGCCGCAACCCGGTGCTGGAATGCCTCCGAGCCGGCGTTCCCGCGACCGCGCTGTACGTCGCGATCGGCTCGGACGCCGACGAGCGGCTGACCGAGGCCGTGCACATCGCCGCCGGCAAGGGCATCTCCATCCTCGAGGTGCCGCGCACCGACCTCGACCGCATGGTGTCGAACGGCATGCACCAGGGCGTCGGCCTCCAGGTGCCGCCTTACCAGTACACCGACCCCGCTGACCTGCTGGACATGGCGATGGGTTCCTCCGAGCCCGCGCTGCTCGTGGCCCTGGACAACATCACGGATACGCGCAACCTCGGCGCCGTCATCCGCTCGGTCGCGGCCTTCGGCGGGCACGGGGTCCTCATCCCCGAGCGTCGCAGTGCCTCCATCACGGCCGTCGCGTGGCGGACCTCCGCCGGCGCCGCCGCCCGGCTCCCCGTCGCCAGGGCGACCAACCTCAACCGGACGCTGCTCGACTGGGCCAAGGCCGGGGTGCAGCTCGTCGGCCTCGACGCCGGCGGTGACGTCTCGCTGGACGACTACGACGGCACCGGGCCCACGGTCATCGTGGTGGGCTCCGAGGGCAAGGGTCTGTCCCGGTTGGTGCGTGAGAACTGCGATTCGATCCTGTCGATCCCGATCGCCTCGGAGGTGGAGAGCCTCAACGCCTCCGTCGCGGCGGGCGTGGTGCTGTCGGAGTTCGCGCGGCAGCGGCGCGTCAAGGGCTGACGGCGGCTGGCCGGCTGACCGGACTCGCGGTCGCCGGCTGACCGGTGCGCTCGGACCCTCCACTTCGGTTCACGGGCAGCCGCGCCTGTACATGTCACCCCGCCCGTCGGCATGGCGTCTCGCGTCCGCGGATGTCACGCGGCCCGTCGACATGGCGTCTCGCTCGGGCATCGGGGCTGGCGAGACGCCATGCCGACGCGCGGCTGTGTTCTGGCCGGGCAGTTTCGGGTGCGAGACGCCATGTCGGGGAGCGGCTGCGAGTGGCGCGGGCCCTGTTTCGTGCTCAGGCCCGCGGGCGGTGGGGTGACCGGCAGCGGTCGAACGCCGCGCGCGCGTACTCCCACGTCTCGACCCCGTAGTAGAGGTGGCCCGCGATCATGTAGAGCGCGGCGAGTCGCTGGTACGTCCACGCCCGGTCGAGAAAGGTGTCGTCGACCCGGCCGACGTACCGGGCCAGGACGCCCTCGACGAAGCGCGGGCCGTATTCGTACAGTTCGGCGAAGTCCACGGCCGGGTCTCCCAGGCACATGTCGGTGAAGTCGATGAGCCCCAGCTGGCCGGGGGCGGAGTCCCGGTCCCAGTACAGGTGGCGCGAGTAGACGTCGTTGTGGAGGAACACCCGCGGCAGCAGGGTGGACTGTAACGCGCCGACCTCGTCGCAGATCTCGTGGGCGGTGCGCATCTCGTCGGGGGTGAACACCGACGGCAGGTCGTGGGCGACGATGCCGCGCACGAAGTCCAGGTTCTCGGGTTGGTAGGAGTACGGGACCCGGTCGAGCGGCGGGCCCGAGACGTCCTGGATGTGCAGCGCGGACAGGAGTGCGCCCAGCTGGCCCGCGATGACCGTCTTCTCAGGGTGGGGCAGGCTGTGCAGCAGTTCCGGGGTGAGGCGCTGACCGCGCACCAGCGGGTAGCCGGCGAACCGCCCGTGTTCGGGAGCGTGCGAGTAGCGGGGGAGTGCCGCCTCCACACGCCCGGCGAGGTGCTCCAGGACCGCGATCTCGGTGGGCAGCTGGGTGAGCGCCTGCTCGTCGTCGGGGAAACGGAAGACCAGATCGCGGTGCCCGAGGGCGTCGTCTCCGTGGCAGCCGTGGCAGATCACCACGACGTGGTCCCAGCCCTCGTCGACCCGCTCGGCGCGGTCCCAGCTCAGTGTGGGGTAGTCGGCGCGGATGGCCGCGAGCCCGGCGGCGGCGGGATGAGCACCGGGGCCACCATCAGGATGAGCACCCGGGCCGGTAACCGGAGAGCCGGCGCCCGCGGGGCCACCATCGGGGTGAGCACTGTGGTCGCTGTTCACGGCTCACACGCTAGTACCGGGGGTCAGCGCCGGACCGCCGCCACCGCGCGACATGCCAGGTAGATGACGAACGAGACGGTGGTGACGAACACCGAGACGGGCACGCCGGGGGCGAGCGAGAGCAACATCCCGCCCACGGCGGCGAGCTCGGCGAAGAGGATCGTCAGCCCGATGGCCTTCGCGGGGCTGGAGGTGACGGCGGCCGCCGCGGCGGCGGGGGTGATGAGCAGGGAGAGCACGAGCAGCGCGCCCACCACCTGTACGGCCTGCGCCGCCGCGAGCCCCACGAGCACGGCGAAGATCATGTTGAGCGCCCGCACGGGCACACCGCGCGCCGCGGCCACCTCGGGGTCGGCGGAGGAGAACACGAGCGGCCGGTACAGCGCGATGAGCGCCACGCAGATGATTGCCGCGACCACCGCCATCTGCACGAGGCCGTTCTCGGAGACACCGACGATCTGCCCGGTGAGCAGGGAGAAACTGGTGCCGGACCGCCCGGGATAGAGGTGGATGAACAGCACCGCGAGCCCGAGGCCGAACGCCAGCACGACCCCGATCGAGGAGTCTCGTTGGGAGGCCCGCGAGCCCATGATCCCGAACATCAGCGCCGCGATCACCGACCCCACGATGGCCCCCAGGCCGAGGTTGAGCCCGAACAGCAGCGCGGCGGCGGCACCGGTCAAGGCGAGCTCGCTGGCGCCGTGGACGGAGAACGACATCTGCCGCATGATGATGAACGGTCCGATCGCGCCGGAGAGCAGGCCGAGCAGCGCGATCGCGGCGAGACCGAAGATCACGAAGTCCTGCTGCAGCAGGTAGGCGGTGGTCTCGGTGTCGGCGATGGACTCGACGATCTCGAGCAGGCGGTCCATCAGTGCGCTCCGTCCCCGGTGTGGTCGTGGTGGTGTCCCGTGGTCCAGGGCTCGGTACACAGGTGCTGGGTGTCGCCCACCACGATGATCTGTCCGCGCACGCGCAACACCTCGACGGGGGAGGAGTACAGCTCGGACAGGACCTCGCTGGTGAACACCTCGTCGGGAGTGCCGATGCGGTGCCGCCCGTCGACGAGGTAGACGATCCGGTCGACCATCGGCAGGACCGGGTTGATCTCGTGGGTGACGAACACGACCGCCGTGTCGTGCTCGCGGCGTCGGTGATCGAGGACGGAGGCGACGGTGCGCTGACCGGTGAGGTCCAGGCTGAGCAGCGGTTCGTCGCAGAGCATGACACACGGGTCGGCGGCGATGGCCTGGGCGACGCGCACACGCTGTTGTTCGCCTCCGGACATCCGCCCGAGCGGCTTGTCGGACAACGTCGTGGCCTCGAGGCGGGCGAGGGAGTCGGCGACGATGCGGCGCTTGTCGGCGCGCCGGGACGGCCGGCCGGGTCCCCAGCGGGTGCCGTCGATCCCGAGGGCGACGAGGTCGCGGCCGCGCAGGGTGATGCCGGGGTCGAACGCGCGTTGCTGCGGGACGTAGCCGAGGTGGGTGGCGCGGTCGCCCGGCGGCCGGCCGTCGACGAGGACGCTTCCGGCGTCGGGGCGGTGCTCGCCGAGCAGGACTTTGAGCAGGGTGGTCTTGCCGGCGCCGTTGGGCCCGAGGACGGCGACGAACTCGCCGGGCCGCACATCGAGGTCGAGGTCGCGGATGAGGGTGCGGCCGCCGCGCGAGACGGTGACGCCCCGCAGGGAGACGACCGGACCGGGCCCGGGGGCGCCGCGCTCGTGGTCGGCGGACGGGTCG
>NZ_KV823999.1:0-11310 GCF_001815995.1 Dietzia sp. HMSC21D01
GTGGGAGCGGATCGAGCCCCTGTTGCCCTCTAACCAGGGGCGGCAGGGGCATCCGTTTCTCGACAACCGCAAGGTGGTCGAGGGCATCATCTACCGCTACCGGGCAGGGATTCCGTGGCGTGACCTGCCGCGAGAGGAGTTCGGCCCATGGCAGACGGTGTGGAAACGCCACGCACGCTATGCCGAGGACGGCACCTGGGACCGGGTCCTGCAGACAATCCTGGCTGACGCCGATGCGGCCGGGATGATCGACTGGAACGTCTCGGTCGATGCCACCATCTGCCGCGCCCACCAGCACGGCACAAATACGACCCGCCCTGAGCAGGACACAGGGGGCTCGATCGAATCACAAGAATCGCCCCGCAGCAGAGTGTGAACCTGCAGGTCACGGCATCGGAAGGTCGCGGGGCGGACTGACGACCAAAATCCACAGTGCCGTCGACGGCCGCGGGCGGCCGCTGGCGAACGTGGTCACCGGCGGCCAGCGCAACGACGGTGCGATGCTCGAGCAAGTGCTCGCCGACATCCACGTTCCCCGCCACGGGCGGGGCCGACCCCGCACCCGCCCGGACGCGGTCATCGCCGACAAGGCGTACTCGTCCGGCATCATCCGCCGCCAGCTCCGCAACCGGGGCATCGCCGCCGTAATCCCGGAAAAGAGCGACACGATCGCCGCCCGAGCACGCCGAGGCAGCCGCGGCGGCAGACCGCCCAAACTCGAGGCTGACCTCTACAAAGGGCGCAACGTCGTCGAACGATCCTTCGCCCTGGCCAAGCAATGGCGAGCCCTGGCCACCCGTTACGACAAACTCGCGATCACCTACCGCGCCGCCGTCACTCTCTGTTCGATCCTGGCCTGGGTACGCCTATTGGGAGACACGCCCTAGCTACAGGCGGCGATCACCAACTCCTTCACGCGAGCCGGATCCGCCTGGCCGCGGGTGGCCTTCATGACCGCACCGACGATCGCGCCTGCGGCCTGCACCTTGCCGGAGCGGATCTTGTCCGCGATGTCCGGCTGAGCGGCGAGCGCATCGTCGACGGCCTTCTGGAGCGCCGAGTCGTCGCGGACCACCTCGAGGCCCTTGTCCGCCACGATCTGATCGGGCTCGCCCTCACCGTCGAGGACCGCGTCGACGACCTGTCGGCCCAGCTTGTTGGTGAGCTTGCCTTCGGCGACCAGCTCGATGACCCGCGCCAACTGCGTCGGCGTGATGGCGAGGGCGTCCAGTTCGACGCCCCTCTTGTTGGCCTGCTGCGTCAGGTAGGACACCCACCACGACCGGGCCTCGGCGGGCGGCGCGCCGGCATCGACAGTGGCGAGGATGAGGTCCAGGGCGCCGGCGTTGACGAGATCGCGCATCTCCTCGTCCGACACGCCCCAGTCCGCCTGCACGCGCGCCCGACGCACCCACGGCAGTTCCGGCAGCGTCGCGCGGATCGACTCGATGAGCTCCTCCGTCGGCTCGACGGGCGCCAGATCCGGCTCGGGGAAGTAGCGGTAGTCCTCGGCCGACTCCTTCGGGCGACCGGCGGTCGTCGTGCCGTCCGACTCGTGGAAATGCCGGGTCTCCAGGACGACCTCGCCGCCCGACGTCAGTACGTCCGCCTGGCGGCACATCTCGTGGCGCACCGCGATCTCGACGCTGCGCAGGGAGTTGACGTTCTTGGTCTCGGTGCGGGTGCCGAACTCGGCGGCGCCCTTGGGCATCAGGGAGACGTTCGCGTCGCAGCGCATCGACCCCTGATCCATCCGGACGTCGGACACGTCGAGGCTCTTGAGAAGGTCACGCAGCGCCGACACGTAGGCGCGCGCGATCTCGGGGGCCCGCTCCCCCGCCCCGACGATCGGCTTGGACACGATCTCGATGAGCGGCACGCCCGCACGGTTGAAGTCCAGCAGCGAGTGCGTGGCGCCGTGGATGCGTCCGGTCGCCGAGCCCACATGCGTGGACTTCCCGGTGTCCTCCTCCATGTGGGCGCGCTCGATGTCCACGCGCCAGGTGGAGCCGTCCTCGAGCTGGACGTCGAGGTAACCATCGTGGGCGATCGGCTCGTCGTACTGCGAGATCTGGTAGTTCTTCGGCTGATCCGGGTAGAAGTAGTTCTTCCGCGCGAACCGGCTGTACGGCGCGATCGAGCAGTTCAGCGCGAGACCGATCTTGATGGCCCACTCCACCGCCTGCCGATTGGCGACCGGCAACGCGCCCGGCAGGCCGATGCACACCGGACACACCTGCGTGTTGGGCTCGGCCCCGAACGCGGTCGGACACCCGCAGAACATCTTGGTGTTGGTGTGCAGCTCGACGTGCACCTCCATACCCATGACGGGATCGAAACGTGACACGACCTCGGTGAACTCCATGCCGAACAATCTAGCCGAAGAGGCAGGCGGCCTCGCGGTAGCGGTCCTCCGGAACGGTCTTGAGCACCGACACGGCCTCCTCGACCGGCACCATCGCGATCGACTCCCCGCGCAACGCCACGATCTGGCCGAAATCCCCGCGGTGCACGGCGTGCGCCGCGTGCACCCCGAACCGCGTCGCCAGGTTGCGGTCGTAGGCGGTCGGCGTGCCACCCCGCTGGATGTGGCCCAGCACCGTGGTGCGGACGTCGCGGTTCATGCGTTCACGGATCGCCGTCGCCATCTGGTCGGCGACCCCGGTGAAGACCTCGTGTCCGAACTGGTCGGTGCCACCCTCGCGCAGGGTCATCCCGGAGCCCTCGACGGGCGTCGCGCCCTCGGCGACCACGCAGATGCCGTAGGCCTCCCCCATCTGGAAGCGACGCTTCATCACCTTGCACACGTAGTCGATGTCGAACGGGACCTCGGGGATCACGATCATGTGAGCCCCCGAGGCGAGTCCGGCGTGCAGAGCTATCCACCCGGCGTGGCGGCCCATCACCTCGACCAGCATGACCCGCTCGTGGGACTCGGCTGTCGTGTGCAGACGGTCGATGGCGTCCGAGGCGATCGATACGGCCGTGTCGAAGCCGAAGGTGTAGTCCGTGCCGCCGACGTCATTGTCGATGGTCTTCGGCACGCCCACGACCGGGATTCCGTTCTCGGTGAGCCACCGGGCGGCCTTGAGCGTCCCGTCGCCGCCGATCGCCACCAGGGCGTCCAGGGCGTGCCGCTCGAGCGTCCGACGGATCTCCGGGAGGCTGGCCGTCAGAACGTCCGGGTTGAGTCGGCCGGTCCCGAGGATCGTGCCACCGCGGAGCAGGATCCGGTCGATGCCCTCGTCGTCGAACAATGGGACCGCACGGTCCTCCACCAGGCCGGACCACCCGTCCTGGAAGCCCAGGACCGGCGAGTCGTACTCGGAGTTGGCGGTGCGGACCAGGGCGCGGATCACCGCGTTGAGGCCCGGGCAGTCGCCGCCGGCGGTGAGGACACCTATACGCACGTCGAGCTCCTCTCGGTTCCCCCGCAGTCTAGGGGCGCACGGCCTCCCGCCGCGCGGGTCACCTCGCCGCGCCGGTCACCTCGCCGAGCGGGTCACCTCGCCGGGCTGGTCGACGGCTCCGCGGGCGACCGATCGCCCGTCTTGAACGCCATCGTGGCGAGGCCGCCGAGAAGGACGACCACCGCGGGGAGGAACATCGAGTCAGCGACCGCCTGTCCGATGTCCCCGTGCGCGACCTGGCGGGCCTGCATGAGCGCGCCGATCGCGGCGGAACCCAGCACTGCGCCGACCTGACGAGTGGTGTTGTACACACCCGACCCGGCTCCCGCGGAGGCCAGCTCGAGGCGGCGCAAGGCGGTGGAAGACGTCGGCGCCCACACACACCCGTTGGCCACCCCCATCAGAGCGATCGGGCCGAGCAGGACGAGCACCGGCGTCTGCGAGTCCATCACCAGCGCCAGCCAGAACAGGGAGATCGCGAAGGAGAAGTACCCGACGCCCGTGAAGATCCGCGGGTCCAGGCGGTCGGCCCACCGGCCCACGGCCGGCGCGAGGACACCGGCGACCAGGGCCATCGGCAGCAGCATGAGCCCGGCCCGCGTCGGGGTCAGCTCCTTGACCCCCTGGAGGTAGAACATGAGCGGCACCATGGTCCCCGCGGTGACGAACCCGATCGTCGACACGCCGAACGTGCCGATCGAGAAGTTGCGGTCGCGGAACAACCGTAGAGGCACCAGTGGCTCGGTACGCACGCGCGACTGCCACCACACGAACAGGGCGAGCCCCACGACGCCGGCCACGATCAGCGCCGCGGTCGTTCCGCCCCAGCCGTGCGACTCGCCCTGCTGGATGCCGAGCACCAGCAGGAACATGCCGATCGCCGACAGCACGATTCCGGGCACGTCGTAAGAGCGCGTGCGCGTCTCCAGTACCGGCACCCACAGCCACACCAGCACCACGGCGAGCACGCCGAACGGGATGTTGACGAAGAAGATCCACCGCCAGTCGAAGGCGTCGATCAGCACGCCGCCGAACACCGGGCCGACCACCGAGGCGATCCCGGCCACGGCGCCCCACGTGCCCATGGCCGCACCGCGGCGCTCGGGCGCGAAGACGCGCGTGATCACGCTCAGCGACTGCGGCGTCAGGAGCGCGGCACCGACGCCCTGGAACACCCGGGCGACGATGAGCATCTCGACGTTCGGGGCGAGGCCGCACCACAGCGAGGCCCCGGTGAACACCACCAGGCCGGCGATCGCGACCGTGCGCGGCCCGATCTGGTCCCCGAGCCGCCCGGTGAACAGCAGCGGGACCACGTACGCCAGCAGGTAGGCGCTCGTCACCCAGATCACCTGGTTGGTGCTGGCACCGAGCTGGGTGACGAACGCGTCGGTGGCCACGGCGACGATCGTCTGGTCCACCAGGATCATGAAAAACCCGATGACCAGGGCCGCGAGGGCCTTCCAGGCGTCCCGCTCGGGGACCGTGGTCACGCTATCGCGCCTCTCGCGGCCTCGTACGCGGCGCCCACCCGGTAGAGGCGGTCGTCGGCGAGCGCCGGCGCCATGATCTGCAGGCCCGCGGGCAGACCGTCGACCAGACCGGACGGCACGGACATGCCACAGTGCCCGGCGAGGTTGAGCGGCAGCGTGCACAGGTCGAACTGGTACATCGCGACCGGGTCCTCGACCTTGTCCCCCAGCGGGAACGCGGTCGTCGGCGTGGTGGGCGAGACGAGGACGTCCACCTTCTCGTAGGCGGCGTCGAAGTCGCGCGCGATGAGCGTGCGCACCTTCTGCGCCTGGCCGTAGAAGGCGTCGTAGTAGCCGGCGGACAGCGCGTAGGTGCCCAGCATGATGCGGCGCTTGACCTCCGGCCCGAAGCCGGCCTCGCGACTCGCGGCCATGACCTGGTCGGCCGAGCCCTCGCCGGTCCGCAGGCCGTAGCGCATCGCGTCGAAGCGCGCGAGGTTGCTGGAGACCTCGGACGGGAGGATGAGGTAGTAGGCGGGCAGGGCGTAGCGGAAGTTGGGGCAGGAGACCTCGACGATCTCGGCGCCCAGCTCTCGCAGGGTGTCGACCGCGGCGCGGAATGACGCCTCGACGCCGGGCTGGTAGCCCTCCCCCGAGAACTCCGAGACCACGCCGACGCGCAGCCCGGTCAGGTCGCCCTTCGCGCCCTCGCGGGCGGCCGCGACGACATCCGGGATCGCCACATCGAGGCTCGTGGAGTCGCGCGGGTCGTGCCCGGCGATCACCTGGTGCAGCAGGGCGGTGTCCTCGACGGTGCGGCCGCAGGGCCCGCCCTGGTCGAGCGAGGAGGCGCAGGCCACGAGGCCGTAGCGCGAGACGGTGCCGTACGTGGGCTTGACGCCGACCGTCGCGGTGAGCGCGGCGGGCTGGCGGATCGACCCACCGGTGTCGGTGCCGATGGCGAGCGGGGCCTGGTGGGACGCGAGCGCCGCGGCGGAACCGCCGCCCGAGCCGCCCGGCGTACGGCTGGGGTCCCAGGGGTTGCGGGTCGGCCCGTACGCGGAGTTCTCGGTGGAGGATCCCATGGCGAACTCGTCCATGTTGGTCTTGCCGAGGATCGGGATACCCGCCTCCCGCAACCGGCCCGTCACGGTCGCGTCATACGGCGAGCGGTACCCCTCGAGCATGCGCGAGCCGCACGTGGTGGGGGCGTCGGTGGTGGTGAAGACGTCCTTCAGGGCGATGGGCACGCCGGCCAGCGGGCCGAGCTCTTCACCGGCGGCCAGGCGGGAGTCGACGTCCCGGGCCGCCCAGAGGGCCTCGTCGGCGCCCACGTGCAGGAAGGCGTTGATCTCGCCGTCGACCTCGTCAATCCGGTCCAGGTGCGCACGGGTGACCTCCTCCGAGGACACCTCCCGCGCGGCGATCCGGCCCGCCAGCTCTGCGGCGGTGGCGGTGGTGAGCTCGGTCATGCGTCCTCTCCCAGGATCTGCGGGACCTCGAAGCGCTGCTCGTCGGAGGCCGGGGCCTGGTCGAGCGCCTGTTCCGGCGTCAGTCCCGGGGTGACCACGTCGTCCCGGTACACGTTGGTGATCGCGGTGGGGTGGCTCATCGCGGGGACGTCGTCCGCGGCGACCTCGGAGACGGCCTGCACGTGGTCGAGGATGTCGGTGAGCTGCTGTGCGAACGAATCCAGCTCGGCGTCGCTCAGTTCCAGGCGGGAGAGCCTGGCCAGATGCGCGACGTCCCCGCGTGAGATCGAGGTCACGTGCCTGCCCCTTTCCGTGGCGTGGTCGGTACCGGCCCAGCCTAGTCAGGCCGCGGGGGTGCGGCACAATGGGCGTCATGTCTTATCTCCTCCGCGTCATGTTGCCCGACCGACCGGGCAGCCTCGGCTCCCTCGCGGTGGCCCTGGGAACCGTTGACGCGGACATCGTCAGCCTCGACGTCGTGGACCGTTTCGACGGTGTCGCGGTCGACGACATCGTCGTGGACGTCCCCCACGGCACCTTCCCCGACACCCTCATCACGGCGGCCGAGCGGCTCGACGGCGTGGTCGTGGACTCCCTGCGTCCGTTCGGCGGGATCCTCGACGCCCATCGCGAGCTCGAGCTGATCGACGCGGTCGCCGGGGCGGGCGCCGGGGCCGCGCAGATGCTCGCCGACGAGATCCCCGCCGCGCTGCGCGTCGGCTGGGCGCTGGTGCTGGAGGTGACCGGCGACGCGACGTGTCGGCTGGTGGCGCGCGGGGAGTCCGCGCCGATGTGGGAGGGGGGCGAGGTCCCCGTCGTGTGCGGCCTGGCTCGCGTCACCGCACTGGATGACGACGACGAGGTCCCGGCCGAATGGACGGCGATGGACACCGCGTTGGCGGCGGCGCCCCTGAACGCCGGGCACGTCCTGGTGGTCGGTCGGCCCGGCGGCCCGTCGTTCCGGCCGTCGGAGATCGCCCGTCTCGGCTACCTCACGGGGATTCTGCGCTCGCTGCACGCCGGCTGAGGCGCGTCGTCACCGCGATCGCGGCAGAGACGAAGGCGACCGCCGGGAGGATCCACGCGAGGTCGGTCATGAGCTTGATCTGCCGGAACTGCTCGTTCGACAGGAACTGCAGCCCCTCCTCACACGAGTAGAGACAGGCGATCGGGTTCGACATCCCGGCGCCCCAGAGACCCAGCAGGCCGACGAACGCTCCGGCTGCCACCCCTGCGACGGCGGCCGCCAGCGTTCCGACGACGTCCACCGGTCCCCCACCCGGCCGGCCGAGGCGGGAGGCCACCAGCGCGAGTGCGAACCCGACGACCCCTCCGAAGACCAGCGGCCAGGGGAACTGGACGAGGGGCGTCCCTATCGTCACCGGTCGACGTCCTCAGTGTCCGGATCCGCGGTTCCCGCCGGGGCGGGCCCGTTCTCCATGAGCTCGACGAAGCCCGCCTCGTCGAGGATGGTCAGACCCAGCTCCTCGGCCTTCGCCGCCTTCGAGCCCGGGTTGTCGCCCACCACTACGTAATCGGTCTTCTTGGACACCGACCCCGAGGCCTTGCCGCCGCGGGTGATGATGGCCTCCTTGATGCCGTCGCGGGTGAAACCCTCGAGGGAGCCCGTGGCGACGATCGTCAACCCCTCGAGCGTGCGCGGGATCGACTCGTCCCGCTCATCGGCCATCGAGACGCCGGCCGCCGTCCACCGGTCGACAATCTCCCTATGCCAGTCGACGCCGAACCACTCGACCACCGACGCGGCGATCGTCTGGCCCACGCCGTCCGTCTCGGCCAGCTCCTCCTCCGACGCGGCCCGGATGGCCTCCATCGTCCCGAACCTGGTCGCGAGGGCCCGTGCGGCCGTGGGACCGACATGACGGATCGACAGGGCGACAAGGACCCGCCACAGCGGCCGGTCCTTGGCGGTCGCGAGGTTGGCCAGCAGCTTGCGTCCGTTCTCGGTGAGCACGGTCCGCTCGGGCTCGGCCCCCTCCTCGATCTGCTTCCGCGTCGCCTTCTCAATACGGGTGTAGAGGTGCGTGCGGAGGAGGTCGGCTTCGGTGAGATCGAAGAGCCCGGCCTCGTTCTCGAGCACCCCACTGGCGAGGAGGTCGGACGCGCCCTCGTATCCGAGTGCCTCGATGTCCAGCGCGTTGCGGGAGGCGAGGTAGAACAGCCGCTCGCGCAACTGGGCGGGGCACGACCGCTGGTTGGGGCATCGCCAGTCGGCGTCGCCCTCACGGGCGGGGGCCAGGACGGTGTCGCATTCGGGGCAGCGCTCGGGGAAGACGAACTCTCGCTCCGTCCCGTCGCGGCGCTCGACCACGGGGCCGAGGACCTCGGGGATCACGTCGCCGGCCTTGCGGATCACCACCGTGTCGCCGATGAGCACACCCTTGCGGATCACCTCGGTCTGGTTGTGGAGCGTCGCGAGCGAGACCGTCGACCCGGCGACGAGGACCGGCTCCATGTAGGCGAACGGGGTCACGCGCCCGGTCCGGCCGACGGAGACCCGGATGTCGAGGAGCTCGGTCATGACCTCCTCGGGCGGGTACTTGTAGGCGATCGCCCACCGCGGGGCCCGGGAGGTCTGGCCGAGGCGACGCTGGACGGCGCGGTCGTCGATCTTCACGACGAGTCCGTCGATCTCGTGCTCGGGGTCGCTGCGGTGCTCACCCCAGTACCGCATCCGCTCGACCACCTCCTCGACCCCGGTCGCGGGCGCGGTGTGCGGGGAGACCGGCAGGCCCCAGTCCGCCAGGGCGAGGTAGACGTCGTGGAGACTCTCGAACGTCGCCCCCTCCACCGCCCCGAGCCCGTGGCAGTACATGCCGAGACGACGTTGTGCGGTGATGGCGGGGTTCTTCTGCCGCAGCGACCCGGCGGCGCTGTTGCGGGGGTTGGCGAACGGCGCCTTGCCCTCGGCCACCAGCCGGGCGTTGAGCTCGGCGAAGTCCTCGAGGCGGAAGAAGACCTCCCCGCGGACCTCCAGAAGCGAGGGCACCGGCCGGTCCGGCGTCGGGGTGAGGGTCACCGGGATGTCCTCGATCGTGCGGGCGTTGAGGGTGACGTCCTCACCGGTCCGCCCGTCGCCACGGGTGGCCGCGCTGACCAGCTTCCCGTCGCGGTAGACCAGATCCAGGGCCACGCCGTCGATCTTCACCTCGCACAGGAACGGCAGCCGGTCCTCGGGCACGCCCGCCTGCTCGACCGCGGAGGCGACCCAGTCGCGCAGCTCCTCCTCGGAGAAGACGTTGTCGAGACTGGTCATCCGCTCGAGGTGCTCGACCGGGGCGAAGTCGGTGGAGAACCCACCGCCGACCAACTGCGTGGGCGAGTCGGCGGTACGCAGTGCCGGGTACTTCTCCTCGAGCGCCTGCAGTTCCCCGAAGAGCCGGTCGAACTCGGCGTCGGAGACGATCGGCGCGTCCTTGACGTAGTAGCGGAACTGATGGTCGCGGACGGTCTCCGCGAGCTCGGTCCACTCCTGCCGGATCTCAGGCGGGATGTCCCCGGTGCCGACGGGCTCGGTGCTGTCGCTCGCTTGGCTCACAGTGACAGGTTATGTCGCACGCGGCCGCGACGCCTCCGCGGTGTCGGAGCGCTGGCCTACGGTGAGCCCATGACCGACGACATCACGCTCCCCGTTTCCATCGACCGGAACCGCCTGCTGGCCTTCGACCTCGAGACGACCGGCCCCGACCCGCGCACGGCCCACGTCGTGACCTCGGCCCTGATCGAGATCGACGGGCCACGCAAGAGGGAACGGAACTGGCTGGCCGATCCCGGTATCGAGATCCCCGAGGGGGCGACCGCTGTCCACGGCATCGCCACCGCCCACGCGAGGGAACACGGTAGGCCCCACGCGGAGGTCATCGCGGAGACCGTTGAGGCCATCCGGCAGGGATGGCGCGACGGCCGCACGCTCGTGGTGTTCAACGCGTGCTACGACCTGACGATCCTGCGCCGGTGGCACCCGACCTTCGAGGTGGCCGGCCCGGTCATCGATCCGTATGTCGTCGACCGTGCCGTCGATCCCTTCCGCAAGGGCAAGCGCACGTTGGAGGCGCTGTGCGGTCAGCACGGGGTGCGCCTCGACGCCGCTCACGAGGCGGCCGCGGACGCGCTCGCGGCCGCGCGCCTGGCGTGGAAGATGCTGGGGACGCAACAGGAGTTGTCCGGCTGTGATTGGCGCGAGTCCAACGCCCAGCAGGCCCGGTGGCACGAGGCCCGCCAGCGGGACTTCGCCGCCTACCTCGAACGCTGCGGGAAGGACGCGTCCGACGTCAACACCCTGTGGCCGATGGCGACCGTCTAGGCCCGGTCGGTCACTCGGCCATGCGGGGAGCGGTGTCCGCGACGAGTCTGGCTCCGCGGAGTGCCGCGGCGGCCCCGGACGCGGCGACGACCTCGTCAGCCGTCGGCGTGAGCACGATCGAGGGTAGTCGCGAGTGGGGTGGTGCCCCGAGCCGGTCGAGCAGTGCCAACAACTCCGCTGCGGGCCGTTCGGCCTCGGTGGAGGTCAGCGGCGGTCCGCCGGCACCGGGCAGACCCTCCAACTGGAGGGTGCGGCCATCCCCCAGCAGGGTGCCGGCGGCGTCCAGGGCGGCGTGTGACCGCGCGGAGTACAGCGGTGAGGCGGCTAGGCACGCGCCGTCGAGAGGCGTCTCGCCCCGGGGCGGCTCGGCGATGACGGACCAGACCGGCGGAGCGCCGGGATCCGATGTCACGGGGACACGCACCATGACCTCGGCGGCGCCGGCGCGGCGCAGGGCGTCCCCGAAGCGGCACAGCGACAGGGCGAGCTGGTCCGCGGGGACGGCCGCGATCGGGTCGAGACGGCTGGGTGACTGCACCGTCCCGGCGGCCACCTTCCAGAGCAGTGGCTCGTCGAGCAGGACGCGGGCGCCCGCGCGCAGTCGGCCCGCGAGCCGCGCGGCGAGGGCTCCC
>NZ_KV824000.1:0-10447 GCF_001815995.1 Dietzia sp. HMSC21D01
GCACCGGGGCCGGGGGTCGCCCGCACCGGGGTCGCCCGCACCCGCACCGGGGTCGCCCGCACCCCCGGGCCGGGGGTCGCCCCGATCTGCGCCGAGTGGTCACAAGCGCAGGGCCGACGGGGTCGCGACCGGCGCAAACGTGATCGGATTCGACCGTTCGGCGCTACCCCGCCGGCTGACGGGCGGGATCCGGTGGCATCCGAGTAGGGGGATGGTTAGCGTTCGGAGTCGCACATCAGAACGGGCGTCCAGGTTTCTGGGTGGAAGTACCCGCGGGCGACCATGCTCGCAGGTACCGTGACAGGAGTCACATTTATCGACGGAGGGTAGAGGATGTTGCAGAACGCGCTGATCGCCACGGTTCGAGTGAGTGTGGCCACCTACGCCGGGGTGACGCAGCTCCTCGTGGACAACACGCTCGGCCGCGTACTCGACACGAACCCGGACAAGGTCCGCTAGGCGCCGGTCGACCCCTGAGGTGCGCCCGTTTCGGCCTCCGGGGTGGCATCACGGACCTCGCCGACGAGTCGGGCGAGCACGTCCTCCAGAACCACGAGACCCGACGGGCCGGCTGCGGAGGTGTCGTCCGCGGCGTCATCGCGGTCGACGACCCCCAGGTGGGCCCGGGCCCGCTGCATGGTGGCCAGCACGTCGTCCAGTGGCGTGTCGGGCGACACCGAGCCGAGCCGGCGGATCCGCTCGGGGCGCAACGGGCGGGACGGGTCGTCGGCCAGGACGTCCTTGACGTGGACTTACCCCACGTACCGGCCGTCGCGGAGCACGGGGAACCGAGAATGCCCGGTGCGGACGCACAGCTGTTGTATCTCGCCGGTCGTGAGGTCCGCGTCCACCGCGTCGACCTCATCGAGCGGTCGGAGCACATCCGCCGCGGTGATGTGATCGAACCCCAGCGCGCCCGCGAGGAGGGTGGTCTCGTCCTCGTCCAGCAGGCCCGATTCGCCGGCCGCCGCGACCATCCCGCGCATCTGGTCCACCGTGACCGTGGTGTCCACCTCGGACTTCGGCTCGACGCGTAGGACGTGGCGCACGACGAGGTCGGCGGTCTTGTTCATCAGCCAGATGGCGGGCAGGAACACCAGGACGAACACCCGCAGGACCGGACCCAACAGCAGCGCGGCGGCGGCGGGCCGTGCGATCGCCATGTTCTTGGGCACCATCTCGCCGAGCACCATGTGCAGGAACGTGACGATGAGCAGGGCGATCACCAGCGCGATGGGGTGCGCGAACCCGGTCGACACCCCCAGCCACTCCAGCGGCCTCTCGATGAGGTGCGCGATGGCGGGCTCGCCGACAGCGCCGATGAGGAGGGAACACGCGGTGATCCCGAGCTGCGTGGCGGCCAGCGAGAGCGACACGTTCTCCATGGCACGCAGTGACCACCGGGCGCGGGTGCTGCCCCGGGCCGCGCGGGGCTCGAGGTGGTCGCGGCGCGCGGAGACCATCGCGAACTCGGCGGCCACGAAGAAGCCGTTGCCCAGCAGGAGGGCGGCGAGCACCAGGATCGCGACGCCGTCACTCATCGGACTCCTCCGTCCCCGCGTCGCCGGAGTCGTCCGGCTCGCCGCGCAGGACCGTCGCCCGGACCCGCTCGGCCCGGTAGTCGCTCACCGTCTCGACCCGCAGCCGCACACGGGCCCGGGTGGGGAGGTCGTCGCGGTCGCGGTGCTCGTGGTCGTGGGCCTCCAGCTCCACCTCGTCTCCGACCTCGGGGAGGCGGTCCGCCGATTTTGACAGCACCCCGGACAGGGTCGACGCGGCGCCCGCCGGGGGGATCTCCAGCCGCAGGATCGCGCCCAGTTCGTCGGGCCGCATCATCCCGCCGACCAGGACCGTGTCGTCGTCGATCCGCTCGTGCGTGCGGGACGCGCGGTCCTGCTCGTCGTCGATCTCGCCGACGATCTCCTCCACCAGGTCCTCGAGCGTGACGATCCCCGCGGTACCGCCGAACTCGTCCACGACCACCGCCATCTGCAGATCGGTCTGCCGTAGCAGCCGCATCAGGGGATCGAGGGTCATCATCTCCGAGACCACGGTCGGCTCGGCGGCGATGTCGCGCACCGGAGTGCGGTCCCGCTCATCGGGGTCCACGGCCAGCGCCTGGCGGTAGTGGACGACGCCCACCACCTCGTCGACGGTGCCGCCGAGGACGGGGAAGCGGGACCGGCCGGTCGCGGCGACGGTGTCCAGCAGGTCCTGCGCAGTGTGGTCGCGAAGAAACGTCACGAGCGGCCTGGGCACCATCGCGTCGGCCGCCCGGTGCTCGCCGAACGAGATCGACCGGGTCACGAGCTCGGCGGTGTGCGGGTCCATCACGCCCTCGCGTCCCGACCGCGCCGCCGACGCCCGCAGCTCCTCGGGGGAGCGGGCGTCACCCGGTTCCTCCGTCGGGGTGAACCCGAGCAGGCGCAGCACCTGGTTGGCCGAGGCGTTGAGGGCGGTGACCAGCCAACCGAACACGGTCATGAACGTGCGCTGCGGATGCACGACCAGCCTCGCCACCTGCATGGGTGCGGCGATGGCCCAGTTCTTGGGGACGAGCTCGCCGAAGACCATCTGGAGGAAGGTGACGACGACGAAGGCCGCCGTCATCGCGATACCGCGGGCGGCGGCCTCCGGCATTCCGGACAGGCCCAACGCGCCGGTGAGCAGTTCCCCGACGGAGGGGCCCGTGAGGTATCCCGCCACGAGGCTGCTGACCGTGATGCCGAGCTGGGCCCCCGACAGGTTCGTCGAGGTCTTCGAGAGCGAGGAGTCCAGGGCCGCGGCGACGCGATCGCCCTCCGAGCCGGCGGCGCGGACGTCGTCCCGGTTGACGGTGAGGAACCCGAACTCGACCCCGACGAACAGCGCGTTCGCTGCGATGAGCAGGACCAGCGCCAGCGTGAGGAGGAGTGCGACGGTCACCGGTCGACCGGGCTACTGACCGTCGGCCGTGCCGTCGGAGCCGCCGACGGCGTGGTCCGGCTGCTCGGGGGTCCGGTACACCTTCGACTGCTCGGCCCGGTCGGCTGAGCTCTCACCGGACGCGCCGGTGGCCGCGTCGCCGGCGGCGTGCCCGGTGTCGCCGGCGGTCGAGGGCCGGGACGCCGGGGCGCGACCCTCCTCGTCGGTGCCTCGGGTGGTGCTCCCGTCACCGGCGCCGGAGCCGTCGACGGTGTTGCCGAGCTCCTCCGGCGACTCGTCGGGCACGCGGGCGTCGTTCTCGGGTCGGGTCGAGTCGGTCACGGTCGCCTCCGGGGGTCGTCGGTGGGTCGTGCTGTGTGGTGCCTCGGTCTGTGGTGTCGACCCTAGCCGTGTCCGCCACGGCCCGTCGGGCTCTCGCGGCGTCACAGGTGTGCCTTAGTCTGGTGCCCATGTCGGACAATCCCTTCGGTCGGGTCATCACCGCGATGGTGACCCCCATGCACGACGACGGCTCGATCGACTTCGACGCGCTGCAGCGACTCGCGGTCCATCTCGCCGACCACGGCCACGACGGTCTGCTGGTCAACGGCACGACCGGCGAGTCGGCCACCACTACGGACGACGAGGACTACGACAGCGTCGCCGCGGTCGTCGAGGCCGTCGGCGACCGCGTGCAGGTCATGGCCGGATGCGGCACCAACGACACCGAGCACTCCATGCGAGCGGCCCGCGAGATGGTGGCGAGGGGTGCGGACAGCCTGCTCGTGGTGACCCCGTACTACAACAAGCCCACACAGCACGGGATCGTCGAGCACTTCCGGATGATCGCCGAGGCCGCCGACCGGCCGGTGATGGCGTACGACATCCCGGGGCGCACCGGCACCGCGCTGGCCACCGACACCATCCGTCGGCTCGCGGAGATCCCCCACGTGCGGGCGGTCAAGGACGCCAAGGGGGACCTGTTCGAGGCCAGCCGCCTCATGGCCGAGACCGACCTGCTCTGGTACTCGGGTGACGACGTGCTCAACCTGGCGTTCCTGGCCCTCGGCGCCACGGGGATCGTCTCGGTGGTCGGCCACGTCGCCGGCGACGACTACCGGGCGATGATCGACGCCGTGGACGCGGGCGACCTGCCGCGGGCCCGCGAGATCCACACGCGCCTCATCCCGGCCGTGGACGCCATCATGCACACCTCGCAGGGCGCCATCCAGGTCAAGGCCGCGCTGAAGATGGCCGGTCTCATCGGCTCGGACCGCCTGCGCATGCCGCTGCTCCAGGGGCCGCCCGAGCATCAGGCCAAGCTGCGCGACGGGCTGGCCGCCGCCGGGCTGGCCTGACGGGTCGCTCCTAGCGGAACGCCGCGGCCTCCGTGCACCGCCGCCACAACGCGGCGGCGGTGGCACGGTCGTGCGAACGGCGGCTCGACCGGGTGAGGTGCGGGTGCCCCCGCAGACCACCGAGGCGGTCCGGTCCGACGAACGCCCCGCCCGGCACGTCGGGCACCGTCGCGGCGTAGAGCACGGACAGCGCGCCCGTCTCCGGTGACAGGCCCGCCCAGGTGAGGGAGTTGCCGAGTGCGAAGAACCGGTCGGCGACAGGGTTGCCGCTCTGCCGGATGAGTTCGGTCGCGGTGTAGCCGGGATGCGCGGCGACCGAGCGGAGGCCGCCGCCGGCCCGCTCGAAGTGCCGCTGCCACTCGTAGGCCAGCATGATGCACGCCAGCTTGGAGTTCGCGTACGCGGCCATCGGCCGGTAGCCGCGGACGTCCATGCCGAGGTCGTCGGTGTCGACCCGCCCCATCAGATGCGCGAGGGAGCCCAGCCAGACCACGCGGTCCGTCAGGATCGGCTCGAGGCCCAGGGTGAGCGCGTGGTGGCCGAGGACGTTGACCCCGAACTGCATCTCGTGGCCCTGCGCCGTGCGGGCGTGCGGGATGTTCATCACGCCGGCGTTGTTGATGAGGACGTCGACCCGGCCGCCACCGGACCGTGCCGCGTCGGGCGCCGAGGCCTCCGCCCGCATGGCGGCGACGAACTCGTCGACCGAGTCCAGATCGGCCATGTCCAGCCGGCACACACGCGCTCGCTCGCGCGAAGCCTCAGGAAGGGTCGCGCGCGCCGCCTCTGCCTTCTCCAGGTTCCGGCAGGCCATCACGACCCGGGCCCCCCGCGCCGTGAGCGCGGCCGTCGTGGCCAGCCCGATGCCCCCGTTGGCGCCGGTCACCACGAACGTCCGCCCGGTCTGGTCGGGGATGTCGACGGCGGACCATCTGCGGGATCGTGTCATGAAGATCAGTCAACCAGCCGCGCCTGCCCTGCGGTGGTGCTCTCCTGTGGTAACGCGGGGATATCGTCCGCGATCTCTTTGTGACACACTCGTCGGGGTGCGTGAGTCCCACAGGCCACACGCCTCCCTCACCGTTCGAGATCCCGGAGTACCTCCATGACGTTCGACCGCCGATCCTTCCTCCGTCGCGCAGGCCTCAGCGCGGCCGGGGCCGGCGCCATCGCCGCGGGCCTGACCCCCGCGGTGGGCGCTCAGTCCTCCATCCCCGCCGAGATCGGTGCCCTGCCGGGCGCGGGAGCCGGGGTCCCGGTCGGCACGCTGCTCGACTACGCCTCCGGCCCGCCGTCGGCGGCGTCGGTCCGCGCGGCCGGCCACATGGGTGCCGTGCGCTACTGCTCTAACCGCCGCCCCGGCGCCGAGTGGATGTCCGGCAAGCCGCTCCTGCGCCGCGAGGTCGACGACTTTCGTGCCCACGGACTGAACATGGTCTCCTGCTACCAGTACGGTCGCGCCGAGACCGCGGACTGGAAGGGCGGCGCCGGCGCCGGCGATCACCACGCGCCCATCGGCATCCGCATCCACCGGGAGGCCGGCGGGCCGTCGGGCGTGCCGATGTACGTGGCGATCGACGACAACCCCACCCGCTGGCAGTTCGACAACCAGATCCGCCCGTACCTCGAGCGCTGGCGCGCCCACCTGCACGGCTCGGGCATGAAGCTCGGCGTGTACGCCAACGCGCCGACGATCGACTGGTGCCGGCAGATCGGCCTCGGGCAGTACTTCTGGCAGCACGACTGGGGTTCCGGTGGGCGGCTCAACCCGGCCGCGACGATCCACCAGCTGCCCGTGGCGCAGCAGGTCACCGTCGGCGGTGTGGTGTCCGACCTCAACCGCGTCTACGCGCTGGACTACGGCCAGTGGTGGCCGATCGACCCGCTCGCGCTCGCGCAGTCGGCGCTGGGCAGCTCGATCTGACCGACCGGCGACGCTTCGGCACGCCCCGGCGTCGTCCGCGTCCGCGATCCCGCGGCCGGCGACACCGGGGCGCACTGCTATCCGGCGACGGTCACTCGACGGTGATCTCGCCCATCGTGCCCCACTGATCGCCCTCCGCCGGGGTGTTGATGATGCGCGGCGTTCGCTCGAGGTACCGGGCGGCTGACCCCGTGAACTGCTGGAAGTGGTCCGACTGCACATGCAGGGCCGGCGCGTCGCCCTCGCGGAACGCCTCGCACAGCAGGTAGGTGTTCGGGGACTCCGGCGAGCGGTACCAGTCGAACCACAGGTTGCCCGCCTCGGCGCGGGTGGCCTCGGTGAACTCGCGGGTGATCTCGAGCCAGGAGTCGGCGAACTCGGGTTTGACGTCAAAGCGCACGTTGATGAGGATCATGTCCCCATCCTGCCGGGCCCGGCGAGGGTCGTCGAGGCGTGGCTCGGCACGGGCGATTCGGCCGTGACTCGCCCGGCGTCGCCGCACACGCCTACCCTGTATCAGGTGACCATCGAGCTGAGCATCGAGAACCCGTGCGTCCCGCAGGCGGAGGCCGACTCCTCCGTCCGCGCCGTCTGGAACCGCTTGTCGCTCGACGCGACCTCGAGCCGGAACGAACCGCTGATCGCGGGTCTGGTCCTGGATCTCATCGACGGGTGCGACGACCTCGGTGAATCCCTGGCGCGGCTCGCCGCGTCCCGGATCGCGACGCCCGAGATCGGCCGCCACGTCCTGGAGAAGGAGATCCGGGCGGTGCTGGTCGAGCACCCCCACGTCCTCGACGCCGTGGCCGCGGACCTCGTGGTGAGCTACGAGAGGAACCCGGCCTACCCCAACTATCTGGTGCCCTATCTCTTCGCCAAGGGTTTCCTCGGGCTCCAGGTGCACCGCGTCGCCCACGAGACGTGGAACTCCGGTCGCGTGATGGCCGCGTCGTTCCTACAGAGCCGCATCTCCGAGGTCTTCGCGATGGACATCCACCCGGCCGCGCGGGTCGGCTCGGGCATCCTCGTCGACCACGCCACCGGCATCGTCGTGGGGGAGACCTGCGTGATCGGCGACGGCGTCTCGATCCTCCAGGGCGTCACCCTCGGCGGCACGGGGAACGAGGACGGCGACCGGCATCCCAAGATCGGGTCCGGCGTCCTGCTCTCGGCGGGCTCGATCGTGCTCGGCAACGTCCGCGTCGGCGACTGCTCGAAGGTCGCCGCCGGTTCGGTCGTCCTGCACGAGGTCCCGCCCCACACCACCGTGGCGGGAGTGCCCGCCAAGATCGTCCGCCGGCACGCGGATTCGCTGGTCCCCGCCGAGCGGATGGACCAGGAGATCGACCCGCAGGGATAGGGCGGCGAGCCGATGCGGGTCCTGGTGGTCGACGACGAGCCGGCGCTGCGCGAGAGCCTGCGCCGCGGCCTGGCCGCGGGCGGGTGGTCCGTGGAGACCGCCCCCGACGGCGAAGCCGGTCTCGAGATGGCCTGCGGCGACGACTTCGACGTCGTCGTGCTGGACATCATGATGCCGCGCCGCAGCGGCTACGAGGTGGTCCGCGAGATGCGGCGACGCGGCATCTGGACCCCTGTGCTCATGCTCACCGCCAAGGACGGTGAGTACGACGAGGCCGACGCGTTCGACCTGGGAGCCGACGACTACCTGGTCAAGCCGTTCTCGTTCGTCGTCCTCGAGGCGAGGCTACGGGCCCTGGTGCGCCGCGGCGCACCCGAACGACCCGCCACGTTCGAGGCCGGCGACCTCGTCGTGGACCCCGCCGCGCGGGAGGTCCGCCGGGGCGACACCCGGATCAGCGTGACCGCCAGGGAGTACGCGGTGCTCGAATACCTCATCCGCAACCGTAACCAGGTGGTGTCCAAGGCGCAGATCATGCGTGCCGTGTGGGACTCCGCCTACGACGGGGACGACAACATCGTCGAGGTCTACGTCGGATACCTGCGTCGCAAGATCGACACCCCGTTCGGTGCCCACGCCATCGAGACCGTCCGCGGCCAGGGCTACCGGCTGGTCGACAGCGAGGTCACTCCTTCAGGGACAGCGCCTCGCGGTAGGTGAGCTTGCGGCCGGTCTGCATGATCGACCGGCGGTAGACCCGCTCGGCGATCCGGATGATCACCGCGGCGGTGACGAGCGTGATCACGGTGGCGACGGCCGGCTCCCACCACGACGCGGTGCCGGCCACCAGGCGGATCGGCATCGTCACCGTGGACATGATGGGCACGTAGGAACCGATGACCTGCCACGTGTCCTGGAGGAAGAGGCCTCCGAAGAACACGATCATGATGACCGTGAGCAGGGGCGAGGTGGTGGTCTGGACGTCCTCGGCGCGGGTGGCCATCGCACCGGCGACGGCGAACAGGCATGCCAGCGCGACGAAGCCGATGACGAAGAGCACCAGGTACCAGACCGCCGCGCCGGCGACCGATGGCAGCAGGGTGGCGTAGTCGGTGAAGCTGAGGCCGATCAGGCCGATGGCCACGAAGATCACCATCTGCCCCAGGGCGAGGGCCGTGGCGCCGACGACCTTGCCGACGAGCAGCTGCCGCAGCGGGATGGCGGCGGCGAGGATCTCGACGATCCGCGACTGCTTCTCCTCCACGACGCTGTTGGCGATCACGTATCCGAAGAGGATCGCCGCCATGTAGAAGAGGAAGACGAACACGAACCCGGCGATCACCTGGACCCCCTCGTCGTCCGTCCCGTCGGCCTCGAGGAGACGCTCCTCGACGACCGAGCCCGCGGTGAGATCGGCGACAGTGGTCCCGGCGGCCGCGGCGTTGCGCTCGAGCGCGTCGGCCGCCACCGTCGCGCTGACCGCGGCGGCGACGTCCGAGTCGACGCCGTCGGAGCCGACGAGCGTCCACGCCCCCGGCTCGCCGAGCAGGGCGGCGTCGACGTCGCCGTCGCGTACCGCCTGTTCGGCCGCCGCCGGATCCGCCACCTGCTCGATCCCGAGTCGCACGGTGGGTGCGCCCGCGGTCGCCGAGGAGTCGGTGTCCTCGCCGTCGGCGGCGTCGGCCCGCACGTTCGTCTGCTCGACGATCGTCACCGCGTCGCCCGAGACGACAGCGATCCGCTTCTCCCCGTCGTCCCCGCCCAGCAGGAACGACACCCCGAACGCGACGATGAAGATCGCGATGGTCGTGAGGGTGGAGATGATGAAGTTCCGGTCGCGCAGTTTGACCATGATCTCGCGCCCGGCGACGATCCGCCATGCGGCGTCCGTGGAGCGGGGCCCGGTGGAGGCGTCCTCGTGGTCGGCCGACGACGGGCGTCGTGTGAGGGGGGTGGTGGTCATGAGGTCACCTCGCGGTAGATATCGGACAGGCTGGGCACGACCCGGGCGAGCTCGCTGACGCTGCCGCGGGCCATCGCCTCACGCAGGACGAGGTCCGTGCTCCCCGGGCCCTCGAGTTCGAGCAGTGCGGCCGGGCCGTCGACGTCCACGACGTGCACGCCGGGCAGTGAACGCACCCAGCCGGCGTCCCCGCCCACGACGAGGCGGTGCAGCACCCGGCCCCGGCTGCGGAGCTCGGACACGGTCCCGGTCGACACGACCCGCCCTCGGGCCAGGACGACGAGCTGGTCGCAGAGCCGCTCGACGAGATCGAGTTGGTGGGAGGAGAACAGGACGGGCACGCCCCGGGTGGTGTACTCGCGCAGGAGGTCGACCATGGAGTCCACCGCGGCCGGGTCCAGGCCGGAGAAGGGCTCGTCGAGGACGAGGAACTCGGGCTCACCGATGACGGCGGCCGCGATCTGGACGCGCTGCTGATTGCCGAGTGAGAGCGACTCGAGTTTGTCGCCCGTGCGCTCGCCCAGGCCGAACCGGTCGAGGAGGTCGAGCGCGGTGTGCTTGGCGCCCGCCGCGCTGCGGCCCTGCAGCCGGCCGAGGTAGACGAGCTGGTCGAGGATCGGCTGCTTCGGGTACAGGCCCCGCTCCTCCGGCATGTAGCCGAACGTGCGCCGGTCGGCGACCGTGACCTCGCGACCCGCCCACGTCACGGTTCCCGCGCTGGGCTGGAGGACGCCCATGATCATGCGCATCGTGGTGGTCTTGCCGGCGCCGTTGCCGCCGACGAAGCCGGTCATCGCCCCGGCGGGGACCTCGAAGGTCACGCCGTCGACGGCGAGGTTGTCGCCGAATCGTCTGGTCAGTCCGTTGACTCCGAGCATCGTGCCCTCCCTGGCGCCGGTGTACTGCTCACGCTAGGAGCGTGGGTCAGTAACACGCCA
>NZ_KV824001.1:0-5115 GCF_001815995.1 Dietzia sp. HMSC21D01
GGTCCTGGTGATCGCGCAGCGACGGCGAGACCCCGGACGCACTCAATAGCGCATCGGCGGCTTCTACCAGGTCCGCCAGCCGGGCCGGCTCAGCCAGCGAGAACCACGAGGAGCGCCCCTCGATCCGCATTTGGACCAGCCCGCAATCCCGCAGGCAAGCCAGGTGCTTGCTCACCGTGGACTGCGCCAGATGCATGTGATCGACCAGATCACGAACCCGATGCTCACCATTGACCAGATGCTCCAACAACGCCAGTCGAGTTGGTTCTGCCAGAGCATGGAACAACGCTGCATAGGTGTTTCGATCCTCGAACGTCACTGAATCGAGCACCCCATAATTAATCGTCATAGAGCGATGTTAGCATGAACCGGCGATAAGTTCGGGTGGGTCTCGGTCCTCGGCGTACGCATTGTTCTTGCTCAGTCGTGCCGGCAGCTGATGCCACCCGTCGAAGCCGGGGCGCAGCACAAGGCCGTCCGGTCGATACCGAGTGTTGTGATGGTTGCCGTCGTTTTTTTCCGGCGGTGTGCGGTGCGGGGCACGCGGGCACAGTGTCAATGAGGGAGCGGTGCCAGCTGGTGCATGTGCCGGCTGTCGTCGCGGTCGGCAGTTCTTGGGCTCGAGGGTCGCTCGAGCTGCCTGGTGCGTGCGGCACGCAGGCCATTGAGTATCACGAAGACTTCGGCGACCTCGTGGACCAGGACGACCGCTGCGAGTCCCAGAATTCCGGTGATCGCCAGTGGAAGCAGAACGATGATGATCGCCAAGGACAGGATGATGTTCTGATTGATGACGCGACGACCGCGGCGGGCGTGGTCTATGGCGCGCGGGATCAGTCGCAAGTCATCGCCGGTGAATGCGACATCCGCCGACTCGACCGCTGCGTCGGAGCCGGTGGCCCCCATGGCGATTCCGATGTCCGCCGAGGCGAGCGCGGGGGCGTCGTTGACACCGTCGCCGATCATCGCCACTGGCCCCCGGCCGTCGGCACGCAACTCGGCGATCGCCTGCGCCTTGTCCTGCGGACGCAGCTCGGCACGCACGTCGGTGATCCCCGCCTCGGCGGCCAGTGCATCAGCGGTGCGGGCGTTGTCGCCGGTAAGCATCGTCACGCCCATACCCCTCGACGCCAGCGACGTCATGGCCTCGCCGGCCTCTGGACGCAGCTCGTCGCGCACCGCGATGGCCCCGACCGGGTGGTCGTCGCGGTGGACGACCACCACGGTGATGCCGCGGGCCTCCATCGCGTGAACGTGATCTGCCAGAGGACCTGGGTCGAGCCAGCGCGGGCTGCCGACGGCGATGTGCGCGCCATCGATAAGGCCGGCGATTCCCGCGCCCGCGGACTCGGTGACCGCCGATGCGGCGGGGACCTCGGTAGCTGCGGCGGGGATCGCTGCGGCCAGCGGGGGGGTGCTGTGGGTTTCCAGAGCGGCCGCCCAGCTCAGGACCTCGTCCTGGGCAGCGTTGCCAGTGGTGAGGACCTGCGTGACGGTGGGCTGGTTTCGGGTCAAGGTGCCGGTCTTGTCCACTGCCACATGCCGGAGGTAGCCCATGCGCTCGAACGCGGCACCGGATTTGATGATCACCCCGAACTTGCTGGCCGCACCGATCGCGGAGACGACCGTAATCGGCACCGAGATCGCCAGTGCGCACGGCGACGCTGCGACCAGTACCACCAGTGCTCGCTCGATCCACAGTCCGGAATCTCCGAAGATCGAGCCGATCAGGGCGACCAGAGCAGCCAGGATGAGAACACCCGGCACCAGCGGGCGGGCCAGGCGGTCGGCGATACGTGCCCGCTCCCCCTTCTCTGTCTGTGCCTGCTCAACCAGTTCGACCACTGTGGTCAAGGAATTGTCTGTCCCTGCGGCGGTGGCCTCGACCTCCAGGACGCCGGAGGTGTTGATCGAGCCGGCCAACACCGCGTCACCGGGCCCGACCTCGACGGGAATGGATTCACCCGTGATCGCCGAGACATCCAGGCTGCTCTGCCCGACACGAACGATCCCGTCGGTGGCCAAACGTTCGCCGGCGACCAGACGCAGCACATCGCCGCGTTCCAGAGACTCAACGGGCACGGTGCGGGTGCCCCCGGTGGCGCCGAGGACGGTGGCACTGGAGGGAATCAGCGCCAACAGGGCCCGCAAGCCCGAGCGGGCCTTGTCCATCGCGCGATCCTCCAGCGCCTCGACGATGGAGTACAAGAAGGCCAGGGCGGCGGCCTCCTCGATGAACCCGAGCGCGACCGCACCCGTGGCGCTGATCGTCATCAACAAGCCGATACTCAACCGACCCCGGGACAGCAGGCCCCGCACGGCACCTGGAACGAACTGCGAAGCACCCAGAAGTAGAGCGGTCCAGAACAGCCCCGCTGCCGCCGTCTCCGAGCCGGGGCCGTCGGCCAACCACTCGAAAATCACACCAAGCAGGAGCGCCAGTCCGGAAAACACCGGAATGAGCACGGCACTGCTGCGCCACCACGAAGCAGACTCCTCGCTGCCGGTCACCGGCCCGGCTGGCTCGCAACCACACGCAGACGTCGTCATCGACGACCTCCCTCGGAGTTGCAGCAACCCTCGACCGGGCACTGCGTATCTAGACACGATGCGCCCTCGTCGACGGCAAGAGTCGTCTCAACCAAGGCGCTCAACGCGCGTGCCAGATGGGCGTCGACGATCTCGTACCGATTCTGACGGCCCTCAAATTCGGCGACGACGATCCCGCAATCCCTGAGGCAAGCGAGATGATTCGACACATTTGACCGCGTCAACCCAAGCTCCTGGGCAATCTCGGCGGGATACACAGGCCCATCCAGCAGTCTCAAGAGGATACGAGAACGAGTCGGGTCAGCCATGGCGCGACCGAGTCGGTTCATCACACCTTGACGCGAAGCAAGAGACAGCATGCACTGAATAGTACAGTATTCAGTGAACCGGTCTCGGCGGTGTCACCGCACACCGAAGGGCGAGGAAACCGCAAGGCCAACACAGTCAATGGACGCAGGCGTGCCGCCCCACCCCCAGAACCCACCCGTTCGACCGCGCCGTTCAGTGGCGTTTCACAGGGCGGATATCGGCTATGGCACGATCAGACAGCGGGACCATCTCGCCAGTGCCGGTCACGACACTGGTGTTCGACAGAGCCACCCCGTGCGGCACCGCCGGCTCGGAGCCGAGGGGGCAATGACCCGTCGCAGACCGGAGTGAAAAGCATGGGCAGTACCCGAGCCATCGGTTCTCGCGCGCGCCTCTGGGCGGCCCTGTGTGCGGGCACCCTAGTCCTCTCCGGTTGTGGCAGTGGCACCGATGCGGTCGCGCAGGGCGGCACCTTTGAGTTCGTCAGCCCAGATGGACAGCTGGAAATCCACTACCCCGAGGAAGAACGGAAACCGGTTGCCGAGCTCGCCGGCCCGGATCTACTTGATCCAGACCAAACCATCGGGCTCGCTGACTACAAAGGCGACGTGGTGATCCTCAATACGTGGGGCCAATGGTGTGGACCTTGCCGCACCGAGGTCGACGACCTTCAGCGCCTTCACGAGGAGTTCGAACCCCAGGGCGCCACCGTGCTCGGAATAAACGTGCGCGATCCCAATCGCGACAAGCCGGTCGACTTCGTACGCGACAACGGCCTTACCTACCCCTCTATCTGGGACCCAAGCAACGCCGCCATAGGTGCACTCCGAGGCTTTCCCACCTCGATTGTGCCGACCACTCTCGTGCTTGACCGGCAACATCGAGTGGCCGCGGTGTACCTGGCAGCCGTCACCGATTATCAACTTCGGGACGTCATAGCCGAACTGGTGGCCGACGATGAGAGTGTCACGTCGTGACGGGTGTCGCCGACCTCGTCGTCGCCGCTGCCATGCCTCCGATGGACGGACTGGTGCTCGCGGAGGGCATCGGTTCGGCGTTCCAACAGACAGCGGCCAGCGGGCCCCTTTTGCTCGCACTTGGCGCCTGCCTACTAGCCGGTCTGGTCTCGTTCGCCTCACCATGTGTGGTCCCGCTCATCCCCGGCTACCTCGCCTACCTCGCTAGCGTCGTCGGCGCCGAGCGACCACCGGTCACGCTCGCCCAGGCCGAACAGCGTCGCAGCGAGTCACGAACGATCACTCTCGAGGAAAAGAAGGCCAGACAAAGCTCGCGTTACCGCGTCGTCGGGGCATCGCTGCTTTTCGTCGGCGGGTTCACCGTCGTGTTCGTCTCGCTCAGCGCAATGGTCCTCGGCACCGTCCAGTACCTCGCGCCGCACGAGGAGTTGCTCCAGCGCATCGGCGGGGTCATCACCATCCTCATGGGTTTGGTCTTCATCGGCTTCGTGCCGGTACTGCAACGAGATACCCGATTCCAGCCGAAAGCGGTCTCTACGTGGGTTGGCGCGCCACTCCTCGGCGGAGTGTTCGCCCTCGGCTGGACACCCTGCCTAGGACCAACGCTCGCCGCCGCACTGTCCGTCGCCGCCGGAAGCGGCTTCAGCGGCACGCGCGGCGTCATGCTCATCGTCGCCTACTGCCTCGGGCTCGGGCTGCCATTCATCCTCGTCGCCTGGAGCTCCACCTGGGCAATCCGAACCGTCGGCTGGCTACAGCGCAACACTCGACGAATCCAGATCATCGGTGGCCTCCTGCTCATCGCGGTGGGCATCGCACTGTTCAGTGGCGTGTGGGCACTCTTCATCAGTTGGCTCAGGGACTTCGCCATCACCGGCACAACGTTGCCCATTTAGTCTTTTCGACTTCGTGAGCGACAACAACCGCTCGGCACCCAAAACGTGTCACCAGAGGGCACACCTCACCTGATTGTCGACGATGTCTCGTTCGACGATCGTCTAACACGACACTCCACGAACGAGCCTCCGGTCGGAGTCTCGAGCAGCGTGAACCCTCACGTCGGCCCGTGATAGTGGTCTTCATCGTTTTGTGGCGGTCTTCTGTGGCCACTACTCCGCGGCGACGTACCAATCGGGCGTTCTGCCGGAAGGGTTAGAGCGAGTCGGCGGCTCACGGGTGTGCGGTGGGGTTTGCCTCGGTTCTGTCAGAGACCGAATGCTCCGCCACTGATCAGGATGAAGGCACCCAGGCCGATCAGGACAATCGGGAACAGGATGTG
>NZ_KV824002.1:0-4418 GCF_001815995.1 Dietzia sp. HMSC21D01
TCCGGGCGGCCCGCTCCCGGCGCTCGGCCCGCTGCTGACGCTCCTGCGAGCGGCGCTCGGCCCGGTTGGCGCTGGCGCCCTCGTCGACCATCTGGGCGTCGCCGCTCTCCGACGGGCCGGAGAACTGCATCTGCTCCTCGCTCACGTCCCGGCCGGTGCCGGCCGCCTGGAGGATGGGATTGCCACCCGCCAGCGCCGCGGCCTGCGCGGCCGACGGGCCGGCCATCGCCGCCTGCTGCCGGCCCGCCTGGACCTTGACGTTGAACAGGAACGCCACGGTCTCCTCGCGCACGCCGTCCATCATCGCCGAGAACATGTCGTAGCCCTCGCGCTGGTACTCGACCAACGGGTCGCGCTGGGCCATCGCCCGCAGACCGATGCCCTCCTTGAGGTAGTCCATCTCGTAGAGGTGCTCGCGCCACTTGCGGTCGAGGACCTGCAACATGACCGACCGCTCGAGCTGGCGCATCGCGCCCTCGCCGCCGATCCCCTCGATCTCGGCCTCGCGCTCGTCGTACCGGGCGAAGACGTCGTCGAGGACGGCGTCCTTGAGGTTCTTGGCGGACAGATCGCCGGGAGAGCCGTACTCGTCCCCGTCGATGATCTCCTGCGCGGTGATCGACACGGGGTACAGCTGCCGCAGCGCGTCCCACAGCTTCTCCAGGTCCCAGTCCTCGACGTACCCCTCGGCGGTGGCGCCGTCGACGTAGGCGCTGACCACCTGGTAGATCATCGACTCGACCTGGTCGGTGATGTCCTCGCCCTCGAGGATGCGCTTGCGCTCACGGTAGATGACCGTGCGCTGCTGGTTCATCACCTCGTCGTACTTGAGCACGTCCTTGCGGATCTCGAAGTTCTGCGACTCGACCTGCGTCTGAGCGTTCTTCACGGCGCGCGAGACCATGCCGGCCTCGATGGGCACGTCGTCGGGCAGGCTCAGCCTGTTCATGATCGCCTCGACGGCCGCGCCGTTGAAGCGCCTCATGAGCTCGTCACCCAGCGACAGGTAGAAGCGGGACTCCCCCGGGTCGCCCTGGCGGCCGGAACGACCGCGCAGCTGGTTGTCGATGCGGCGCGAGTCGTGCCGCTCGGTGCCCAGGACGTAGAGGCCACCGGCCTCGCGGACCCGCTCGCCCTCCTCCTTGGTGAGCTTGCGCATCCGCTCGATCTCGGCGTCCCACGCGGCCTCGTACTCCTCCGGGGTGGTCACCGGGTCGAGACCGCGCTCGCGGAGGTTGAGGTCTGCGATGATGTCGGGGTTACCGCCCAGCACGATGTCGGTACCGCGGCCGGCCATGTTGGTGGCGACCGTGACCGCGCCGGGCCGGCCGGCCTGGGCGATGATCTGGGCCTCCTGGGCGTGGAACTTCGCGTTGAGCACGTGGTGCTTGATGCCCTTGCGGGTGAGCAGCCGGGACAGGTGTTCACTGCGCTCGACGGAGGCGGTGCCCACGAGCACCGGCTGCTTCTTCTCGACCCGCTCGGCGATGTCCTCGACCACTGCGGCGAACTTGGCCTCCTCGGTCTTGTAGATGAGGTCGGGCTGGTCCGCGCGGGCCATGGGGCGGTTGGTCGGAATGGGCATGACCTCAAGCTTGTAGATCTGGTACAGCTCGGCCGCCTCCGTCTCGGCGGTGCCGGTCATGCCGGCCAGCTTCTCGTAGAGCCGGAAGTAGTTCTGGAGCGTGATGGTGGCCAGGGTCTGGTTCTCGGCCTTGATCTCCACGCGCTCCTTGGCCTCGATGGCCTGGTGCATGCCCTCGTTGTAGCGGCGACCGTCGAGGACGCGCCCGGTGAACTCGTCGACGATGATGACGTCGCCGTCGCGGACGATGTAGTCCTTGTCCTTGGTGAACAGCTCCTTGGCCTTGATGGAGTTGTTCAGGTAACTCACCAGCGGCGAGTTGGCGGCCTCGTAGAGGTTGTCGATGCCCAGCTGGTCCTCGACGAATTCCACGCCCTGCTCGGTGACGCCGATGGTCCGCTTCTTGCGGTCCACCTCGTAGTGGGTGCCCTCCTCCAACAGCGGGGCGATGCGCGCGAACTCGGCGTACCACTTGCTGGAACCGTCGGCGGGACCGGAGATGATGAGCGGGGTCCGCGCCTCGTCGATGAGGATGGAGTCGACCTCGTCGACGATCGCGTAGTTGTGGCCGCGCTGGACGAGCTGGGCGGTGTCGTGCGCCATGTTGTCGCGCAGGTAGTCGAACCCGAACTCGTTGTTCGTGCCGTAGGTGATGTCGGCGTGGTAGGCCTCGCGCCGCTGGTCGGGCGTCATGCCGCTGAGGATGGCGCCCACGGACAGGCCCAGGAAGCGGTGGACGCGGCCCATCCACTCGGCGTCGCGCTTCGCGAGGTAGTCGTTGACCGTCACCACGTGCACACCCTTGTCGGACAGGGCGTTGAGGTAAGCGGGCAGCACACAGGTCAGGGTCTTGCCCTCGCCGGTCTTCATCTCGGCGACGGACCCGGTGTGCAGCACGATGGCGCCGATGATCTGCACCTTGTACGGCTTCTGCCCGAGGACGCGGTACGCGGCCTCGCGCGCCACGGCGAACGCCTCGGGCAGCAGGTCGTCCAGCGTCTCCCCCTCGGCCACTCGACGCTTGAACTCCCCGGTCTTCGCCCGGAGCTCGTCGTCGGTCAACTTCTCCGTGTCGGCGGAGAGCGAGTCCACGTAGTCGGCGAGAGCGGTGTACTTCTTGAGCTTTCGCCCCTCGCCGGCCCGCAGCAGCTTGGAAAGAATGGACACAGTCTCGAACGTCCTCGTGGTCGGGGAAGTGGTCGTGGTATCTGCGACCTGCGTGGTGGCACGCGGGCCCGGGTTCATCCTAGGTGCTTCGGGCCGTCCTGACACGCCGAGGGCGGTCCGGTCGAGTGGGACCGGACCGCCCTCGGCGGGTGCGGGTGGAGGCCGTCAGCCCTCGTCGCTCAGGGTGATGAGCCCGTAGTCGAACGCGTGCCGGCGGTAGACGACGGTGGCGCGTCCGGTCTCCGCGTCGCGGAACAGGTAGAAGTCGTGACCCACGAGTTCCATCTTCTCGAGCGCCTCGTCGACCGACATCGGCGTGCCGTCGTGCTCCTTGCGACGCACGATCTGCCCGGGCATCGAGGCGTCGACCCCGTCGTCGTATTCCACGCCGTCGAGCTGCTGGTCCAGCGCGTCGACCGGGGCGGCGTCGGCGGCCAGCTCGGCGGTCGCCTCGGCGACCGACTGCGGCCGCCGGTGCCCGGAGTGGCTGATCTTGCGACGGGTGCGGGCCTTGCGCATCTGCCGCTCGAGCTTGGCCACGGCCGACTCGAGAGCCGCGTAGAAGGTGTCCTCGGCCGCCTCGGCCCGGGCCACTCCCGGCTTGCCCTTGACGGTGATCTCCACGCGCTGGCTCACCTTGGCCAGCCTCGGGTTGTTCTCGTGCAACAGGATCACGTCGAACCGCTGGATCAACGGCGCCATCTTCTCGACCTTCGCCAGCTTGGTGTTGATCCGGCTCGCGAAATGGTCGGGGACCTCGACGTTCCGGCCGCGGATGGTGACCTGGGCCTCGGGGGTGCCGGGATCGTCGGTCTCGGGACCGTCGAAGGTGGCGGGGTCGAGCAGGACTGCGGGGGTCTTCGCCATCGAAGCTCCTCCTCATCGGGCCTGCGGCGGACCGCTGCGACCGGTCCGGTAACCGCCCGGAATCCCGGCCGAAGGGTCCACCCACATGGCTGAGTGGACACTCTGCGGACACGGCCCACCGGAGCCGACAGGCGGCGAATGTGCTGGTGAACCCGTCCGAAGCCCACTCTACCCGCTCCCGCTGACGCCGCACCCGAGACGGCGAAGCTCACCTCGGTCCGCACGCGACGGCGCTCGCTCAGGCGGCGGTGACGGCCAGGACAGCGGTCACCGGCAGGCCTCCCGCCGCGAGGACCGCCACGCACTCGGCGGCCGTGGCGCCGGTGGTCACCACGTCGTCGACGAACAGGACCGTGGCCGGGGTCGCCAGCAGGGCGGCCACCGTGTCCGGCGCCCCGGGGGAGGCGCGCAGCACCGTCCCGGCGGGGCGTCGGCGGATGCGCCCGGAGAGGTTGTCGGCGCGGGCCCGCGCACCGAGGCCGGAGGCGTCACGCACTCGTCCGCGGACCTCGAGCAGCGGCGCCACGACCACCGGGCCGGTCGGTAGCGAGCCGGCGAGGTCGGCGGCCAGGACGTCCACGATGTCACGGACGTGGTCGAACCCGCGCCGTCGGCGGGCCCGCGCCGACGCCGGGGCCGGCACGAGGACGGTGGGACGCTCCCCCGCCTCGGCGATCTCCCCCGCCTCGCGCAGGCGGTCGATCGCCGCGGCGAGGGCGGTGCCGAACGGGCGCGCGAGGTCGGATCTGCCGCGGTCTTTGTAGGCGGACACGGCGCGTGCGGGCGGGCCGGCGTGCCG
>NZ_KV824003.1:0-6580 GCF_001815995.1 Dietzia sp. HMSC21D01
GAGGACGGCGGCGCGACCGCGCAGGGCGGTCGGCGGCGCGGGCATCCGGTGGCGGCCGACGCGATGCGCACCGGCCGGAGGAATGACGACAGGAGTCGCTGCTACTTCCTGATGCGACTCTCTCACCGTGGTCGTTTCCCCTCTGTCGTCGCGCCGTGATCTTTTCGTGATGAACGTCGTCCAAGGTAACGGACCGGCAACGGCCTCGCAAGGCGGCGACCGCCCCGCGGGAGCGGAGTGCATCACACCGGTGTGACTCGCGTGGTTCGAGGGGTTTGAAGGATCCCGAGGGGGCCCAGAGGGCGTCGGCGATCGCGCCCGGGCTGACGCGCGCTGTGATTCAGTGCACATACATACACACACATACCCCCGGGGTGCGACGGGCGACACACCGCGCGCCTAGGATGAGGCAGGACTCGGCTTTACAACGGGGCCGGGCGAATCTACCCACGTCAAGATGGTGAGCTGATGGATCTCTTTGAATACCAGGCAAAGGCTCTTTTCGCGAAGCATGACGTGCCCACCACCCCGGGGCGCGTCGCGGAGACCGCGGAGGAGGCCGAGAAGGTCGCGGCCGAGATCGGCAAGCCTGTTGTCGTCAAGGCCCAGGTGAAGGTCGGTGGCCGTGGTAAGGCCGGCGGCGTGAAGCTGGCAGAGGATGCCAAGGAGGCTCGAGCCCGGGCCGAGGACATCCTGGGCCTGGACATCAAGGGCCACATCGTCAAGAAGCTGCTGGTCGCCGAGGCCAGTGACATCGCGGAGGAGTACTACATCTCCTTCCTTGTCGATCGCGCTAACCGCAACTACCTGGCCATGTGCTCGGTCGAGGGCGGCGTCGAGATCGAGCAGGTCGCCGAGGAGTCCCCGGACCGGCTCGCGAAGATCAACATCGACCCCACCGAGGGCGTCGACGTGGCCAAGGCCCGCGAGATCGCGAAGGCCGGCCACCTGCCGGAGGAGGTGCTGGACGCCGCCGCGGTGACCATCGCCAAGCTGTACGAGGTCTTCGTCAAGGAGGACGCCACCCTGGTTGAGGTCAACCCGCTCGTGCGCACGCCGAACGACGAGATCCTCGCGCTCGACGGCAAGGTGACGCTGGACGAGAACGCCGAGTTCCGTCACAAGGACACCTTCGCCGACTTCGCCGATGCGGGCACCACCGATCCGCTCGAGCAGAAGGCCGCCGAGAACGGCCTCAACTACGTCAAGCTCGACGGCGAGGTCGGAATTATCGGCAACGGCGCCGGCCTGGTCATGTCGACCCTCGACGTCGTCGCCTACGCAGGCGAGAACCACGGTGGCGTCAAGCCCGCCAACTTCCTCGACATCGGCGGCGGCGCGTCCGCCGAGGTCATGGCCAACGGTCTCGACGTCATCCTCGGCGACGAGCAGGTGAAGAGCGTGTTCGTCAACGTCTTCGGCGGCATCACCGCCTGCGACGCGGTGGCGAACGGCATCGTCAAGGCCCTGGAGATCCTGGGCGACGAGGCCAACAAGCCGCTCGTCGTGCGTCTGGACGGCAACAACGTCGAGGAGGGTCGCAAGATCCTCGCCGAGGCGAACCACCCGCTCGTCACCCTGGCCGACAATATGGACTCCGGCGCCGACAAGGCCGCCGAGCTGGCCGCCAAGTAAGAAGCAGAGGACCTTACACACATGTCGATCTTCCTCAACAAGGACAGCAAGGTCATCGTCCAGGGCATCACCGGCGGCGAGGGCACCAAGCACACGGCCCGCATGCTCGCGGCCGGCACCCAGATCGTCGGTGGCGTCAACGCCCGCAAGGCCGGCACCACCGTGTCCCACAAGGACGCCGACGGCAACGACATCGAGCTGCCCGTCTTCGGTTCCGTGAAGGAGGCCATGGAGGCCACCGGTGCCGACACGACGATCCTGTTCGTACCGCCGCCGTTCACCAAGGACGCCATCATCGAGGCCGTGGACGCGGAGATCCCGCTCGCCGTGGTCATCACCGAGGGCGCGCCGGTCCTGGACACCGCCACCGCGTGGAACTACAACCTCGCCAAGGGCGGCAAGACCCGCATCATCGGCCCCAACTGCCCGGGCATCATCACACCGGGTGAGTCGCTGGTCGGCATCACCCCGGCCAACATCACCGGCAAGGGCCCGGTCGGTCTCGTGTCCAAGTCGGGCACCCTGACCTACCAGATGATGTACGAGCTGGCCGACTACGGCTTCTCGACCGCCATCGGCATCGGCGGCGACCCGATCATCGGCACCACGCACATCGACTGCATCGAGGCCTTCGAGAACGACCCGGAGACCAAGGTCATCGTGATGATCGGCGAGATCGGCGGCGACGCCGAGGAGCGTGCGGCCGACTACATCAAGGGCAACGTCACCAAGCCGGTCGTCGGCTACGTTGCGGGCTTCACCGCCCCCGAGGGCAAGACGATGGGCCACGCCGGCGCGATCGTGTCCGGCTCGGCCGGCACCGCGCAGGCCAAGAAGGAGGCCCTCGAGGCCGCGGGCGTGAAGGTCGGCAAGACGCCGTCCGAGACCGCCCAGCTCGCCAAGGAGATCCTCGACGCCCTGTGATCCACCCGCGGCGGCCCCGTGAGGGGCGGCCGTGCGTGAGGGTTCCCGCGACCCCCGTCATCCCCGGATGGCGGGGGTCGCGGCGTGCCGGGGGTGGGCATGTCGGACCGGCTCTCTACGGTGGTCAGCGTGAGTCCCCCACGCGTCATCCGGCCCGCCGCCCGACGGTCTCCCGCGGGCGCCCGTTCGCTGCTGTGGACGGCGGCGGCTGCGGCACTTCCCGTCATCGTCACCGTGCTCGTGTTGGCCGCCTCGACCCTGGCGACTCTGGTGTTCACCTCCGACGGGTTCGACTCGTTGTTCGCCGTGGTCGCCGTGGAGTGGTTGGTGCTCAACCGCGTCCCGCTGGTGGTGGACACCATCGAGTTGGGATTCCTCCCGCTGCTGCCGCCGGTGCTCTACGCGGCGGTGTTGGCGCGTCAGACCCGCGCGGTGCTGGCGGACGTGGAGCAGCCGGGCGCGCGCGAGGCCGGAGCGGCGGTGGCCGGCGTGACGGTGGCGGGTCTGCTGCTCACCGGTCTGGCGACTCTGCTCGTGGGCTCCGCGGCGTCGGACTTCGCGGTGCGGGAGTCGTCCCTGCCGTCGGCGCTGGGGTGGACGGCGGCTGTGGCCATCGCCGGGGCGGGCCTGGGGGTGTGGCTGTACTTCCGGCGCGACCTGCGCGAGGTCGTGCCGCTGTGGGTCCGCGGCGGCATCCACCTCGGAGCGGCGTTCGTCGCCGCGGCCTGGGCGGTCGCGACCCTACTGGTCCTGGTCGGCCTCGTGGCGGCGTGGGAGCCCGTCGCGGCGGCGCTGGGGATCGGTAAGGACGTCGTGGGGACGGCCGCGCTCACCGCGATCTCGGCGGCGTATCTGCCCAACGTGGTGATCGGCGCCGCGTCCCTGCTCGTGGGCGGGGAGGCGCATCTGGGCCAGGCCTCGTACAGCGTCTTCGCTGTGTCGCGCGGCCCGATGCCGGAGGTCCCGCTGGCTGCCGTGCTGCCCACCACCACCCCGCACTGGGCGGTGCAGGGGCTGTTGCTGGTGACGGTGGTCCTGGCGGCGGCGTTGGCGCGGTCGGTGGCGCATTGGTTCCGGACGACCGGAGACGCGGTGAAGGCGGCGTGGCTGGCCGCCGCGATCGTGGCGCTGGTGATCGCGGTGAGCCCTGTCGTGGCCGGGGGCGAGCTCGGTGTGCTCGGCACGGTGGGCACGGGGTCGCTCATCGCGGCGGGCATGGGTCTGTTGCTGTTCGGCATCATCGGGTCGGCGACCATCGCCCTGTCCCTGGCGGGCCTGACGCGGCGCCGGGAGCGCGCGGAGAGCGAGCTCGAGCGTCGCCGCCGCCGTGCGGGGACGGTGTCCGACGACGTGATCGCCCCGGTCGGGGTCGGCGGGGACGACGACGCCCGGGAGGGCGACGACGACGAGGTCGATCACCTCGGAGCCGACACCGATCACTCCGAGGGCGCGGCGGCCGACCTCGACGGAGCCCCTGAGACCGACACCGCGGTGGACGCGGACCCGCCATCGGATGCGGCGGCCGAGGACCCGCCCGTCGCTGACGAGCCGGCAGGGGAGCAGGCTGGCGAGCCGGTAGACGAGCCGACAGGGAAGCCGAGCGAGGAGCCGGCCGAGGAGGTCGCCGGGGACGCCGCTGAGCCCGCCGAGGACGATTCGACCGGTCTGCCTGACGAGGAGCCGAGACCGGCCGACTAGACTCCCCAGACGAGGCCCGCGCGACCGGCGGGCCGCCGGATCGACGGGCGGGAGCGCAGCAGGTGGCGGAAACCGAGTCCTCCGGTGGCGGGTCCTGCGGGATCGTGCTGCTGGCCTCCGGCTCCGGCACCCTCGCCCAGAGCGTTCTCGACGCCGCGGCGGCAGGCGACTGCCCGTACCGCGTCATCGCGCTCGTCTCCGACCGCGACTGCGAGGCCGTCGCCCGCGCTGACCGCGCCGGCATATCCACCGCCGTCCTCCGTCCCGGTGACCATCCGGACCGCGCCGCCTGGGACCTCGCCCTCGCCGAGGCCGTGGCACGGTTCGCGCCCGACTGGGTCGTGTCGGCCGGGTTCATGCGCATCCTCGGCGCCGAGTTCCTGGGTCGCTTCGCCGACCGCGTCGTCAACACCCACCCCGCGCTGCTGCCGTCGTTCCCCGGCGCGCACTCCGTCCGCGACGCGCTCGCGTACGGGGTACGGGTCACCGGCTGCACCGTGCACCTGGTCGACGTCGGGGTCGACACCGGCCCGGTGATCGCCCAGCGCGCCGTCGAGATCCTCCCCGACGACACCGAGCCCACCCTCCACGAACGCATCAAGGTCGTCGAGCGCGAACTGCTCGTCGACGTCCTCGCGGCCGCCGCCCGCGGCCGACTCCACATCGAAGGTCGAAAGGTGCACCTGAAGTGACCGACTCCCGCAGGCCCGTCCGCCGTGCCCTCATCAGCGTCTACGACAAGACCGGGCTGGAAGAACTCGCCCGGGGGCTCGCCGACGCCGGGGTCGAGATCGTCTCCACCGGCTCTACCGCCCAGCGCATCGCGGACGCCGGGATCGCCGTGACGCCCGTCGACGCGCTGACCGGGTTCCCGGAATGCCTCGAGGGTCGGGTCAAGACCCTGCACCCGCGGGTTCACGCCGGCATTCTCGCCGACACTCGCAAGCCCGAGCATCTCGAGCAGATCGAGGGCCTCGGCGTGCAACCGTTCGAGCTCGTCGTCGTCAATCTCTACCCCTTCACCGACACCGTCGCCTCCGGCGCCGACCACGACGCCTGCGTCGAGCAGATCGACATCGGCGGACCGTCCATGGTCCGCGCGGCGGCCAAGAACCATCCCTCCGTCGCGGTCCTGGTGGACCCCGCCGGCTACGGCGACGCGCTGGAGGCCGTCGCCGCGGGCGGGTTCACGCTCGAGCAGCGCCGCCGCCTCGCCGCCGCCGCGTTCCGGCACACCGGCGCCTACGACGTCGCCGTGGCCACGTGGATGACCGATCAGACGTCCGGCGCGGACGAGGGCTACCCGATCTGGCAGGGGCAGAGCCTCGACCTCGTGGCCACGCTGCGCTACGGCGAGAACCCGCACCAGAGCGCCGCCCTCTACACCGACGCCGCGGCCGCGCCCGGGCTCGCCCAGGCCCGCCAGCTGCACGGCAAGGAGATGAGCTACAACAACTACGTCGACGGCGACGCCGCGTGGCGCTCCGCCTTCGATCACGCCGAGCCGTGCGTGGCGATCATCAAGCACGCCAACCCGTGTGGCATCGCGATCGGCACCGACATCGCCGCCGCTCACCGCGCCGCTCACGAGTGCGACCCCGTCAGCGCGTTCGGCGGCGTCATCGCGGCGAACCGCGAGGTCACCGTCGAGATGGCCGAGCAGGTCGCCGAGATCTTCACCGAGGTCATCATCGCCCCGTCCTACGCCGACGGCGCCGTGGAGATCCTCCAGCGCAAGAAGAACATCCGCATCCTCGAGGCGCAGGGCCCGGCGACCGATGAGGTCGAGCGCAAGCAGATCTCCGGCGGCGTCCTGGTGCAGCAGCGTGACTCCCTCGACGCCGACGGCGACGTGGTGGCCGGCTGGACCAAGGCCTGCGGCGCCGACGCCGACGAGCAGACCCTCCGCGACCTGCTGTTCGCGTGGCGCGCCTGCCGCGCGGTCAAGTCCAACGCCATCCTGCTCGCCCAGTCCGGCGCGACCGTCGGCGTGGGCATGGGTCAGGTCAACCGCGTCGACTCGGCGCGGCTCGCCGTGCAGCGCGCGGGGGACCGGGTCACCGGTGCGGTCGCCGCCTCCGACGCGTTCTTCCCCTTCGCCGACGGGCTCCAGGTGCTCGCCGAGGCCGGCGTCCGCGCGGTGGTCCAACCCGGCGGCTCCGTGCGCGACGCCGAGGTGATCGAGGCCGCCGAGAAGGCCGGGATCACCATGTACTTCACCGGCGCCCGGCACTTCTTCCACTGACATGGCGGGCACCGGTGCGGCGGGCAGCGGGGCGGACGGCAGCGGGGCAGTCGACGGGGCAGTCGGTGCGGCCCCGCT
>NZ_KV824004.1:0-3323 GCF_001815995.1 Dietzia sp. HMSC21D01
AGGCCGCGCCGCTCGCGCAGACGCCGACCGCCGTGGTCGCCGAGCCGCGCAGGCGCCCCGCGAGGCGACGCGCGACCCGGTCGACGACGGCTCCCACGAGCGACTGAGAGACCGGGCCGCGTGTCCGGCGGCACGGTCGGTTTGACCTGCTGCGCCGCCGGACCGTAACCTTGACAGGTCGCTCGTCGCGGCGCTATGTCGCCGCGCGAGGAGTCGCGGGCCCGGTCCACACGGACCGGCGTGGCCGACGACCTCCGACCGGCGTGAGCCGGCGAGCATGAGAGAACACCGCACACCAGGTGCGGTCGCCCCGGCGGCCGCACACCCGAGAAGCAAGGGGAAGCCCTCGATGTACGCGATCGTCAAGACCGGCGGCAAGCAGTACAAGGTCGCCGAAGGGGACCAGGTCAAGGTCGAGAAGATCGAGGGCGAGGCCGGAACCTCCGTGTCGCTGTCCCCGATCCTCGTGGTGGACGGCTCGGCCGTCACCTCCGACGCCGACGCCCTGGCCAAGGTCACCGTCTCCGGCGAGATCGTCGAGCAGACCAAGGGTCCGAAGATCCGGATCCACAAGTTCAAGAACAAGACCGGGTACCACAAGCGTCAGGGCCACCGTCAGAAGCTGACGGTCGTCAAGATCACCGGTATCAAGTAATCCGTCACCGGCCGCCAAGGCCACCAGCTCAGCGCCCTCGGGCGTGCTCCCTGAAGGAGGGACTCGGACATGGCAAGCAAGAAGGGCGCGTCCAGCACCCGTAACGGTCGTGACTCCAACGCGCAGCGTCTCGGCGTCAAGCGCTTCGGTGGCCAGGAGGTCAACGCCGGCGAGATCCTGGTGCGCCAGCGCGGCACCAAGTTCCACCCGGGCGTGAACGTCGGCCGCGGCGGCGACGACACCCTGTTCGCCCTCTCCGCCGGTGCGGTGGAGTTCGGCACCAAGCGCGGCCGCAAGACCGTGAACATCGTGCCGGCCGGCGCCGAGGCCTGAGCCTCCCAGCCGACCGAACCACACGTGAATCGCCCTCGGGGGCCGGGCGGGGTCTGATCGACCCCACACCCGGCCCCCGAGAGTATTTGCGGCAGCACCACCCGATCCACCGTCGTCCGTCACCAGGAGGAGTCCCCACCATGTCGAGATTCGTCGACCGCGTCGTCCTCCACCTCGCGGCGGGGGACGGCGGCCGCGGCTGCACCTCCGTGCACCGCGAGAAGTTCAAACCGCTCGGCGGCCCCGACGGCGGCAACGGCGGCGACGGCGGTGACGTCGTGCTCGTCGTGGACCCGCAGGTCCACACCCTGCTCGACTTCCACTTCCGGCCCCACGCCCGCGCCGGCAAGGGCCAGCCCGGCATGGGTTCCCACCGCAACGGCGCCCAGGGCGCCGACCTCGTGCTCCCGGTCCCGCCCGGCACGGTCGTGCTGGACGAGAACGGTGAGGTCCTCGCGGACCTCGTCGGCGCCGGCACCCGGTTCGTCGCAGCCGAGGGCGGAAAGGGCGGTCTCGGCAACGCGGCCCTGGCGTCCCGTGCGCGTAAGGCGCCCGGCTTCGCCCTGCTGGGCGAGCCCGGCGAGGTCCGCGACGTCACGCTCGAGCTCAAGTCGATGGCCGACGTCGGACTCGTGGGCTTCCCGTCCGCCGGCAAGTCCTCCCTCGTCTCGGTGCTCTCCGCGGCCAAGCCCAAGATCGCCGACTACCCGTTCACGACCCTGGTGCCCAACCTAGGGGTGGTCTCGGTCGGCGACGACACCTTCACGATCGCCGATGTACCCGGCCTCATCCCCGGTGCCAGCGAGGGCCGCGGTCTCGGCCTGGACTTCCTACGCCACATCGAACGCACCGCCGTCCTGGCCCACGTCGTCGACTGCGCCAACCTTGAGTCCGACCGCGACCCTGTCTCCGACGTGGACGCCCTCGAGGCGGAGCTCGCCGCGTACCGTTCGGAGCTGTCCGACGCCGGCATCGGCGACCTGTCCGACCGGCCCCGCGTGGTGGTGCTCAACAAGATCGACGTGCCCGACGCCGCCGACATGGCCGAGATGGTCCGCGAGCAGTTCGAGGCCCGGGGGTGGCCCGTGTACGCGATCTCCGCGGTCGCCCACAAGGGGCTCGACGAGTTGCGCTTCGGGCTCTATGAGCTGGTGAAGGCGCACCGGAAGGCCAACCCGCCCGCCGCGCCCGAGCGGATCGTCATCCGGCCCAAGGCCGTGGACGCGGGCGAGTTCGACGTCCGCCCCGACCCCGCCTCTCCCGGCGACTTCGTCGTCACCGGCACCAAGCCCGAGCGGTGGATCCGTCAGACCGACTTCGAGAACGACGAGGCCGTGGGCTTCCTCGCCGACCGCCTCGCCCGGATCGGCGTGGAGGACGCGCTCATCAAGGCCGGCGCCGAGGAGGGCTGCACGGTCACGATCGGCGACGTCTCGTTCGAGTGGGAGCCGCAGACCCCGGCCGGCGTCGACCTCATGCGCACCGGCCGCGGCACGGACATCCGACTCGAGTCCGACGAGCGTGTGGGCGCCGCCGAGCGCAAGTACCGCAAGCGCGTGCGCCGCGGCCTCATCGACCCGGACGAGGAGATCCTGGAGTGACCACCGAGCGCGAGCTGCGCCGTCGCATCGGCACGGCCCGCCGCGTGGTGGTCAAGATCGGTTCGTCCGCGATCACCAGCTTCCACGGCGGGATCCGGCGCGCCGAACTCGACACCCTGGCGGACGTCTGCCAGACGCGCATGACCGGCGGATCGGACGTGTTCGTGGTGTCCTCGGGCGCGATCGGCGCCGGGATGGCCCCGTTGGGCATGACCACCCGGCCCGCCACATTGTCGGCCAAGCAGGCCGCCGCGAGCGTCGGGCAACTCGAACTGGCGCGCGCGTGGGGTGACTCGTTCGCCCGCTACGACCGGGTGGTGGGACAGGTGCTGCTCACCGCCGCCGACATCGGCCGCCGGGACAGCGCCGCCAACGCGCAACGCACCCTCGACCGCCTGCGCACCCTGCGGGCGGTGCCGGTCATCAACGAGAACGACACCGTCGCGACCAACGAGATCCGCTTCGGCGACAACGACCGGCTGGCGGCCCTGGTCGCCCACCTCATCAGCGCCGACGCGCTCATCCTGCTCTCGGACGTCGACGCCCTCTACGACTCCGACCCCCGCAAGGGCGATGCGACCGCGGTGACGATGGTCGGCGGCGAGGGGGACCTCGACGGCGTGGTGGCCGGCGCCGGGGGAGCGCTCGGGACCGGCGGCATGGCCTCCAAGCTCGCGGCCGCCCGCCTGGCCGCCGACGCGGGGATCCCGGTCCTGCTCACCTCCGCGGAGCGG